>CAZXKI010000001.1:0-30633 GCA_964641145.1 uncultured Candidatus Saccharibacteria bacterium
GTCACGGATTGAGTGGGCACGAGTGCCGCTTGCCATGGAAGTGAAAGGAGGCCGAGTTAACTGTTATGCATACGAGAAACTCCTTCTTTCTGAAGTGTCTCCCAATCTGCCAGCCAAAGGTTCAGCAGGTATTGAAGTGTGGGATCAAGAAGCAAATAAGGGCTACCACTTAGTAAAAACCTTCTACGTCAGCCCACTCTAGCGCTTTACGGGAGACTTTCGCACGCTTCTCCGTCTTTGTTCGAGTCGAGCTTATGAATGTCATTGGAAGATCCTCCGCACTGCTCAAACACCGCCTGAGCCTCAGCGTGAGTTGCAAAGTCCGTACAGTTATATTTGTTTGTAGAGCAGATGTATGAAGAAGTGTCTACATCCTCTCTCTTCTCTTCCTCAGCTACTGTCTCCTCTTTTGCTGGCTCGGGCGTTGCTTCTTTCTTAATTGGCTCTTGTACAGTCTTTTGCTGAACAGGAGCAGAAACCGGCTCTTCTTGTATAGCTTGCTTGGCAGGGGCTGTATTAGTACACGCTCCAGGCGCCCATAGACCTTTTTTGGTATCTTGGGCGCTCTTCTGAGCTGCTTTATAGGCAGCTTGATACTTATACGCCTTGTTATAGGTATACTCCCGTCCAAAACCGTTTTTTATAAGATACTCTGCCACGTTTACCCCCGTGTCAGTAAAAACATACGCAAGAAGACGATTATACTTGTCACGCTCGCCTTGGGTCTGATCCTTTTCGAGCCTTACTCTAGTACCTTGAAACAGCACTTTTAGCGCAGCAGTTGCTTCAGTGGCAAAACACTCGGCGTTGGCCCCAGTCTCTGGAGTGTCGATACCGATAAGCCGCACCGTCTCCTGTTTTCCAGCTACTTTTATAGTAATTGTGTCGCCATCTATCACTTTGGCAACCTCATAGAGCTCCCCTGCTGGTGATTCGGCAACTGCTGCACTTTGTGTATCTGCCTCTGCCGCTCCGAGCCCCAGAGTCTCGCCCGCAGGAGCGGGCGCCGGCTTGTCAAAATAGATGGCTGCCGCTAACACCACCGATGCGGCAAGGCCAAATGCACCATATATGACATGCTTTGTCATAGTTGTGAACTTGCACTACAGCTTAAGAATACGCTACTTTTTATAGATATGAATAAACTATCTGTGCTTATCGGTCTTTTTATTGTACTTCTCATAGCAAGCGCTGCGCTCGTGCTCTTGCCACCAAGCGCCAACGCTCCTACCGGCCCTAACGAAAAAGAGCCTATCAGCTTCGCTGAGTGTGTAGCGGCAGGATATCCAGTTGCAGAAAGCTACCCCCGCCAGTGCAACACCCCTAACGGCGGGCACTTTGTTGAAGATATCGGCAACGCTCTCGATAAACAGAACCTTATTGTGGCAGAGAGTCCACGCCCAGGAGCCAAAGTCTCTTCCCCTCTTACTATTTCCGGCCAAGCGCGCGGCTACTGGTTCTTTGAAGCCAGCCTCCCGTACGAACTACAAGATGCCAATGGCAACGTAATCGCCCAAGGTCCGGTACAGGCTTCCGGCGAATGGATGACTGAAGATTTCGTACCGTTTACTATCGGAATTACCTTCCCCGCTCAGCCAGCTGGCTCTACAGGCAAGCTGTTACTCAAAAAAGACAACCCTTCTGGCTTGCCAGAAAATGAGGATGCGCTCGTGATCCCGGTAGTGTTCTAACATTCTCTGATTAGACATATTGAAATAAGAAGAGGGCCTCGCGCGTACGCGAGGCCCTTTGTCGTAAAGAACGTTCATCCTGTCGAAACAGGTATTTGACCGGAAAGAGCGGCTAACCCGAACCGCGGCAGTGCTTGCTCGAGGGATCCCCGAGACACGCACAGACCTCGTCGAGATTGGTCCTGAAGCCGACCGGCACCGCCGAAAGGTTCGCCTGAGTCGGAGCCCGGCAGTACTGGGCGACCGGATCGGCCACCTTCGCCTTGACGTAGTCGCCCACGAGAACGAATCCACCAGCCGCCACGAGGCAGAGAGCAGTCGCTTTCGGGAAGAGAACGCCAAGATGGCCTAGTCCCGACACTCGGCCGGGAGGTGATACTGACATGTGCTAGGTACCTCCTACTATTGGTTTCTGAAGCTGCTTCAGCGTCTCGCCGACCGTGAGAGTGGTAAGGCCCCTGGCGTGGACCTCCTCGATGATATCCTCGAGGAGGGTCGTGCCGTATTCCTCGGTAACCTGACTGCCCTTAGGGAAGACGTGATGCATTTGCAGTATTACCCAACCCCCCGTCAATTGCAAGTCGTCAAGAACCTTGACAATTTCTTCCATCGTGGTGTTCTTCACCAGATAGTAAGAGGCAAGTCTGGAGAGGTCGGGCTCGAGCGTGTTCTTGCCGATGGGCCATGCGGTCCGATGGGACTCGTAGTGGCTCATCAGTATCTTGAGAACACGGTCGTCGTAGGCGCCAAACGGCGAGGCGAAGTGCTTGGGTTCAGAAAAGCCGCACTTGGCGAACTCTTCCTTCGAGACCTCGATCTCGCCTTCGATTTCCGCATCGGTAAGAGTGGTAAGCCGCGCATGCGTATGCGTGTGCGCTCCCAGCTCCCACCCATGGCCGTTGATCGCTTCCTTGATGGCGTCGCAGTCCATGTATCCCGGCCGCGTCATGTTTCTTGTCGAGATGTAGAGCGTGGCCGGGATGTGATATTTCTCGAGGAGGGGCAAGCCCACCTCGAGCACAGAGTCCGGAGCATCGTCGAAGGTAAAGCTGACGTATGCAGCCGGCTCAGCCCGCACCACCAAAGAGGTAAGCGCGAGTACGAAGAACGCGAGGACAATCCGAATCATTGCTGTAGGTCCCTTCTTACTTGGCTGGTTTTTCCACGTACCGTTTAGGTGATTCCCACTTCACCGTTCCCTTCTGGATAATCGCGCGCCAAAACCCCTTGAGGAAGTAAAGGACGTCGACATACCAGATAAATGGATAGGTTGGTGAGTAGACAATGATGTCCCAGCGTCTTTCGAGCCAGGCAAAGATAAGCATCGACGGAAGCGACATGAGGAAGCTCCCGCCGGTCAGTGCAGCGAACGCCAGCAACCCCGAATACCACGGAGTGCTGAGCGAAATGTAGTACTGGATCGTCCTCTCGCTCATGAGACCGATATCTGAAAGCCAGGTCAGCTTATGAGCGATAAACGGCAACGAGAGCGCCATGACCGGCATGGTAAAGCGCCAAAACGCTGTTAGCACACCCTCGCTCCAGAGCAGTTTGCATTCCCAATCCACCCGGCGGTTACCCCAATAGACGCGACGCTTGGCGATCACCTGCCATGTGCCGGTGTACCAACGCAGCATCTGCTTCATGTAGTCTCGCAAGGTCCGCGGAGTTTGCGTATAGACCTTTGCTTCGGTCACATACGCAATCTTGCCGAGCCTTTCGTGGTGGATCTGGATAGTCACATCCATATCCTCCGAGACCGTGCCACCCCTCCAGTCGAGCAGTTTGAAGACGGAGGTGCGGTACATGCTTGAGCATCCAGGGGCAATGCAGACCATACCGAGCTTGCCTTGCGCCTTACGGTATATGTAGTGACCGTTGGCGTAGCATAGGGCCCGGTAGGCAGTAAGCCAGTTGTATCTGACCGAGATCGGCCGCCCGCAGGCGGCGACCACCCATGGATCATCGAAGCTCTCGAGCATCCATATGAAGTATTCGACGTCGACGAGCGTGTCGGCGTCCATGAGCGCAACGTAATCGTACTGGTGAGTCAGATTGAATACCTCGAACGCACGCTCAATGCCGAGCGCTTTGCCAAGGTTAGGATCGTTGCGCAGCACATTGACACCGAGCTCTCGCCCGATGTCGCCAGTCCTGTCCTTCGAACAGTCATCAACAAGGTAGATGTCTTCGGGTCGTGCCCCAGCGGCTATGAGCCCCTTGAGCGTGCTTTCGATCATCATTTCCTCGTTGTGGGCCGGAACGATCACGCAGAACTTCTTTCGTGGTTCCCACATTCACAACTCCTAGGCGAGCTCTGTCACCTTCAGTTCTTGTTTGAGTGTATAGCAGGCAGCCGGAAGATTCTTTTCGATAGTTATCCGGGGGCCAAAGATGCTTCCCGGGGCAACGATTCTTCCTGGAAGAATGATGACCTGGATGCCGAGCGACGCCTTGGCGCCGATATAGGCCCCAAGCTTGTCGAGTCCGGTACTGTGGAGCGAACCTCGATACATTGCCGAGACCGGTTTACGGTCCAGACGCTGATTGCTGGTACGCACCATAGCACCGAGATAAGCATCACTATCGACCACAGAGTCCGCAACATAGCACGAGGGTCCCATGAGGACCCGCGTGCCGATCACGGCATTCTTGAGTTCGGCCGAAAAGCCGATGCGCGACCCGGCCGCTATTCTGAGCGGGCCGCGCAGCATGGTGTTGTTGCCGATCAGACAGTTCGCTCCGATCCACACCGGCCCTTCGATATAGGCGCCGTGACAGATCTTTGTGTTCGGCCCGACCCGCACATCGCCCACCAAGATTGCCGTTCGGGCGATCTTGGCAGAGCGACTAATATACGGTTCGAGGTGGGTGCAGAATTCTGCCATCACCCCGAGTTTCTTCCACCACATATTGTTTCTTCTCCGGTTAGAGGATGATCTTGTAGCCCCTAAAGGCCTCTGCTGCCGCAACGTCCACTTGCTGACCTCGGAACCTGGCATGGGTCTTCATAGCACCCGGCTGGGTGTAGGGTCGGTCACGCTGACTCGTATGGAGAGCCAGCGCAGCGATCTTGATCTCGAGCATGCCGTTGATATTTTCGAAGGCTTCTGGATCGAAGTTGGTCCAGCTCGAGGGTGTTTCGTAGCACAAGATCTGGTGTGCAGGGCGGCAGGCAACGATCGTTGCCCGATACACCGCACGATGATCTTGATGCCGGTCATTCTCGAACATGGTGTAGACTCGGTCAGGATTGAGCTCTCGAGCGTGACACTCGATGCAGGAGATCAGATCTGATTCGTGTTTGTCGAGCTTGGTGTCAGGAAAGTCGGCAGTATGGATGTCGGTCACTCCCAAAAGCGCGAGCGCCTTGCGGGTTTCCTCGATCCGATCTGCGTCGTTCCGGTTACCAACCTCTCCACGAGTGAGCACGAGGGCGCGAACATGTACGCCGCGCCTGGTAAATTTGGCGATACTGCCGCCACACCCTAATTCGATGTCGTCAGGGTGGGCGCCGACCGCCAGAATTCTCTGGAGTTCGATCATAGTAGACCCTTTCTTTCTGTGTAAGTGTCAAAGTCCGGTCGAATGCAAAAATACCATATATATAGACATGTAGCAAACAATATGGTGAGAATGGCTTTGACACCTTCTACCTGCTGTGGTATTTGTATGTACGGCGTTCCTGACAGAAAGCCACCCCCTAGTTACCTCAGACACAAGAGGCACATGATGAAAAAGTTGCTTGCCCCGCTCCTTGCGGTGGTTCTGCTCGCCCTTCCCGTTGCCGCTTCTGCGACCAACGACACGGAGATCCGGCTCCCGAAGCTGCGCGAGGACGCGAAAAAGGTCGAGGCCATGGTCACCGTCACGTTCGACGTGTACGGCCCGGACAACGCCTTTTCCGCCGCCCTCCCTCTCCTCGAGAAGTACGATCTTCCCGCCACCCTCTTCATCACCACCGGGGCGATGGGCGGCACCAACATGCCGAGCTGGACGGAGATCAAGGGTCTCACGAACCTTCGTGCCGACCCCAAGAAGAGCGACAGCCCCTTCCTGTACGACATCGCCTCCCGGGGTGACGTCGATGACAACATGACGAAGATGGACGACGCGGCGATCGCCGCCTCGATCGCCACATCGGCATGGAAAATCGCCTTGGAAACGGACTCACGCCCCGTCGCGTTCACCGCGCCGTGGAACCCGGGCGATCAGCGCACCGCGGCGGCAGCACGCAGACTGAAGCTCACCAACGTCTCAAGCTCCGACTATGGCTCCCTGCTCGGCGCCGGCCAGAATCATCTCGGAAGCCTGGGGCCGAGCGGCGTAAGCCGACTGGTGGTCACCAACGCGGCCAAGCCCGAAGAGATCTGTGACCAGGTCGCATGGGCTGCCAACGATCACCGGTGGCTGGTCATCGGCTTCTCGAAAGTGGTCAAGGAAGCCGTCGAGAACAGCCAGTGGTATGACGTCTCCTACGCCAACGTCGACCTGATCTTCGACTGCATCGCCACCTATGCGGCAAGCGGCGTGATCAAGCCGGTCACGCTGCGAGACGGCCTCAACGCCTTGCCGCCGCCCACCGTGGCAACGGCGACAGAATAAGCCAGTACCTGCAAGTTCATTCCCTGTGCGGGACCTCCCAAAGGTCCCGCATATTTTTTATTAACAGATATTTGACAATTTAAATTATTTAATGCATTATCTTGACGGACATACCGAAAAGAAGAAAGGAGTGCACGTATGCATTGGTCTATAAAAGCAGCTGCAAGTGGAATCGGGATTTTACTGCTTGGCGTATCGATAGGAGTGGGCGTTCCCGAATGGGTACGCTGGATGGAGGCTTCTTCGGCAGTAGTTGCGTCCCCTGGTGAAAAAGGATCGTGCCCTAAGGATTGGAGTCTGCGCGAAGGATTTCGGGTGACTGGCTACTACGTGCCCCGAGAGAGTGATTTTTCGGGCCCTACACAAGAAATTACAATCAACAGCAGGGTCCGGCAGGTTAGCCTGAATTTTCTGAAGGAGGTAGACGACCACAACACCAACACGGGCGAAGGGTGGGGACAAACACGTGAAGGCGACTTCATTGGACGCTACGGCCCTGGCGGTAGTTGGATTTCGTCTGTACATCCTCTGGACGCCATGGGACACACTCTCAAAGTGGGGACCGTTGCAGTAGACCCGGCGGTCATCCCCTTTGGCTCAAAGGTGAAGATTCTCACCCTCCCGAAAGTGGGTGAGATCGGGCCGCGGACGACCTTTAAGGCGAGCGTCGAGGGCGACTCGGTGAACGGACGCCATATCGACGTCTACACAGGGGTGGGCGCCAAAGCCCGGCAGGCAATGTTTGCACTGACCAGCCGCGGCAAAAGCGCAATGGTGTGCGTACAGTACAAGAAGTAGTGTGAGCGCGAAGCGCGGCCCCTTGGGGCCGCGCTCTTCTTTTTATATCCCCGACCGGTCTGAATGATGATCTTCTTTTTCTTTAGCTAATGCGTCTTGTTTAAGGTTTTCTGCCTGCCATCCTACGCGGTTAGCCGCTATCTGTATACATGAGCCGGCTCCTGACACTGCCAAGAACAGAATAATGAACCATGCCCACGAGAACATAAAGTAAAAATATGAGACAACCAACCCTGCCCAGAGCCCAATACACCACGGACAGCCAAGGAGGTCGCTCATAGTGTGCCTGAAGCCTCGACCAATCGGTGTAAGCTCTATCCACGTTTTTTCTTCATGGGTAATCTCCTTTCGTACCACAAACCACTCGCGGAAAAAGCGGGTTATTTTGTCGTACACCACGAGCCGGGTAATCCGAAACGAGGCAAAAGCGAGCAAGAGCGCATCAAACGGCGGAATATGTGTAGGAAATCCACCATACACCCACCACATGCTCCACAATGCTCCCGTTAATACACAAATAAAGAAAACCGAGAACAAAATATTCCAAAAGTTTAAATCTTCTTTCGGCCGACGGGTTGTGCTCATGCAAAAAGTATATTCCAGTCTGTTATACACACGCAACTTCCGTCAACACACATACAACCATCAGACAGACCTCGGTATACTTGATAGTCCAAGTGTTCGGTGCGCCAAAAGGTCATCTCGAAGATTATTAACCATCAATAAGAAAAAGCGGCATGTCCACCACGCAAAAAATTAAAAAGAGGAATGGAGAAATAGTTGATTTTCATCCGGAAAAAATAACTATTGCTATAAAGAAAGCGTTTGCTGCAACGCTGGGCGACTCACACGAATCAGAAGCTGTTGCAATCACCAAATACATCATTGACGCCGTCGATGCCCGCTTCGGCAATACTGCCCTCCTTCCTAGCGTGGAAGCGATTCAGGACCTGGTAGAAAACGCGCTGATGGACCGCGGCTTCTTCACGGTTGCTAAAGCCTACATAATCTACCGCTACGAACACGAAAAGATCCGCCGCGAAGAAAAAGAAAAAATTGTTGAGAAAATCATCGAGAACGAGCTCTATATAACGAAGAGAAATGGCTCTAGAGAGCGCTTTTCTGAGAGCAAGCTCACCCGCACCCTCCTTCGCGCTGCAGAAGGCTATGACCGCGCCATAGACGTGCCTTCTATCATTGCAAAAGTGCGCCAGGAAATGTACGACGGCATCAAAACCAAAGAAATTCATGAGGTGCTGGTAATGGTGGTGCGCTCATTTATTGAGCGCGACCCAGCACACTCGACTGTTGCCGCTCGCCTATTACTCCAGTCTATCTATCACGAAGTGATGGGTGAAGTTGATTACACCAAGCTTGAAGAAACTCATCGCAACGGCTTTATCAACTCTATTAAGCGCGGCGTAGCTATCGGACAGTTTGATCCGCGCATGGCAGAGTTTGACCTTGCCAAGCTTGCTGACGCGCTCCAGGTTGAGCGTGACCTTGAGTTTAAATACCTTGGCCTTCAGACACTTCAGACCAACTATCTCTCTAAAGAGCACGGGACCCGCAAGATCCTCGAAACCCCGCAAATGTTCTGGATGCGCATAGGCATGGGCTGTGCCTTGGCAGAAAAGACCCCTGAAGAGCGCGAGCGCCACGCTATCGAGTTCTACGAGATCATGTCGGCAATGTATTACACCCCCTCTTCTCCGACCCTGTATCACTCGGGTCTGGTTAAGCCCCAACTCTCGTCCTGCTTCCTCTCTACAGTGCCGGACGACCTCCACCAGATCTTTGCCGAATACTCTGACGGCGCGCAGCTTCTTAAATATGCTGGCGGCACCGGCACCGACTGGACACCTGTTCGTGCCACGGGCTCTCTTGTTAAAACTACCGGTGTTGAAAGTCAGGGTGTGATTCCCTTCCTCAAGATTGCTAACGATGTGACCATTTCGATCAATCGTTCGGGTCGTCGTCGCGGCGCCGCTGCGGTGTATCTCGAGTACTGGCACCTAGATATTGAGGACTTTATGGAGCTCCGCAAGAACACGGGCGACGAACGCCGTCGCGCTCACGACCTCAACACCGCAACCTGGATCCCCGATCTCTTTATGAAGCGTTTGCGTGAAGACGGGTACTGGACGCTCTTTAGCCCAAGCGACGTACCGGACCTGCATGACCTCTACGGCCGCAAGTTTGAAGAAGCCTATGCTCGCTACGAACAGATGGCGGAGGAAGGCAAGATTCCTCACCACAAGCGCATGCGCGCCGCAGAACTCTGGCGCAAGCATCTCACCATGCTCTTCGAAACAGGTCATCCTTGGATCACCTGGAAGGACCCGTCCAATGTCCGCTCTCCGCAAGATCACGTAGGTGTAGTGCATTCGTCAAACCTCTGCACTGAGATTACGCTTAACTCTTCTGCCACAGAAACTGCGGTCTGTAACCTGGGCTCAATCAATATGGCGAAGTTTGTCGTAAACGGTAAGTTTGACCGCGACCTCGTAGCTCGTGTTGTGCCGGTTGCTATGCGCATGCTCGACAACGTGATCGACGTTAACTACTACCCCACCGAAAAGACCAAACGCTCTAACACGCGCCATCGCCCGGTAGGTCTAGGTCTCCGCGGACTCCAGGACGCACTCTACAAGCTCAACATTAACTTCGACACCGAAGAAGCGGTGCGCTTTAGCGACGAGTCTATGGAGGCTATTAGCTACCACGCCATTCTTTCTTCAGCCCTGTTGGCAAAAGAGCGCGGGGCTTACGAAACCTACAAAGGTTCTAAGTGGGACCGCGGCATACTCCCACAAGACACACTTAACCTGCTTGAGCACGAGCGCGGTATGCGCATAGACGTGCCTCGCCACGAAACGCTTGATTGGCGCCTAGTGCGCGAAGCGGTGCGCCAGTGGGGTATGCGCAACAGCAACACTATGGCCAACGCTCCCACCGCCACGACCGCAAACATTGCCGGCTGCTACCCTACTATCGAGCCGATCTATAAAAACCTCTACGTTAAGTCCAACATGGCTGGCGACTTTATGGTCGTTAACGAATTCCTGGTAGAAGACCTTAAGCGTCTTGGCCTCTGGACTGAAGATATGCTCGAGAAGATCAAGTACCACGACGGCAGCATCCAGGAGATCATGGAGATCCCTCAGGCATTGCGCGACAAATACAAAGAAGTCTTCGAGATCGAACCGCAGTGGCTTATTAAAGCTGCCGCCTATCGCGGCCGCTGGATCGACCAAAGTCAGTCCTTGAACATCTTCTACGGCGGCACGTCTGGAAAAGTATTGTCCGAGATCTACCAATATGCCTGGGAGCTTGGGCTTAAAACCACGTATTACTTGCGCACCATGGGCGCTAGCCGCATCGAGAAGTCGACCGTTAACTTGGCTAAGTTTGGTGGCACGAGCAAGGGCGACACCTCAGTAGCTTCCTCGCCCCAAGGCTCAGTACCCTCAACCGTGATTATTGAAGAGACGGTAACCGTAGCTTCGGTCAACCAAAGCCCGCTCCTAAGCGCCGTTATCAACGAACGCGCCATGTATACCGAACCAACTGCTAAAATCGCAACCACGAGCCCTGTGACGCCAGTGGCGGCACCTCAGCCACAGATCTCGCCTGTCATTACCGCCTCTACAGGCATTCCAAGCTTTGGCGAGAGTACGGTGGCAAAGAGCTTTGTCGGCCCCACTGGCAAGCGTATAGAAATTGTCGGACAAGAGGAGTGCGAGAGTTGCTCGGCCTAAGTAGGACTCTGTCAATATTGTTCCCCATTAAAAGCTAGCTAGAATAACCTGTATGGCAGGGATCATAAACGGTGCGTCCACAACCGACCCGAACAAGATACTTCCGATGAAGTATCCGTGGGCGCGTACACATTACAAGAAGGGCGTGGCGAACAACTGGGTGCCGGAAGAAGTTTCGATGCAGCAAGACGTTGAGCTGTGGAAGAAGGCAGGCGCCTTGAGCGAAGACGAGCGCCGCATGATCCTCTGGAACCTCGGCTTCTTCTCTACGGCAGAGTCTCTTACTGCCAACAACCTAGTCTTGGCGATCTACCGCCACATCACCAACCCCGAAGCGCGCCAGTATCTCCTGCGCCAAGCCTACGAAGAAGCGGTGCACACCGACACGTTTATCTACTGCTGTGACACGCTCGCCCTTTCTCCAGACGAGATCTACAACATGTACCTCACGATCCCGTCTATTAAAGAAAAGGATGACTTTGTCGTAGAGATCACCAAGAGCGTGTTTGACCCTAACTTCTCGACCGAGGGCGACGAAAATATCCAAAAGTTTGTACACGACCTGGTGGGCTTTTATGTGATCATGGAAGGCATCTTCTTCTATGCAGGCTTTGTCATGATGCTCTCAATGCTCCGCAAAAACCGCATGGTCGGTGTTGGCGAGCAGTTCCAGTTTATTCTCCGCGACGAGTCGGTGCACCTCGCCTTTGGCGCAGACCTTATTAACACCATTGTGCAGGAAAATCCGCAGATCTGGACCACGGAGTACAAGGCCACGCTTACCAAAAACATTATGCGCGGCGTTGAGCTTGAGAAGAAATATGTAGACGACGCACTCCCGCGCGGCATTGTGGGTCTTACCCCAACGACCATAAAGCAGTACATTGAGCACATTGCCGACCGCCGCCTTGAGCGCATTGGCCTGGAGCGTCAGTATCACAAAGACAACCCGTTTCCTTGGATGTCAGAGATTATCGACATGCCAAAAGAGAAAAACTTCTTCGAAACCCGCGTTACTGAATATAAAACCGGTGAGTTGGATTGGTAAATGTAATGCTCTTATCTGAGTGAACGGTCGAGGCCGTACTCGCCCACTTTGGTGCGGAGGATATGGAGTGCCAGAGCTGGGGTGCCCAAGTCTTTGCCGAGTCCGTGCGCGATAGAACGCGCGTAGGTGCCGCTTGAGCACGAGATAGAGATAGTGGCACAAGGGAACTCGCGCGTCCCTTCTGCCTTAAGCTTGCGCTTCCAAAGGCGGATCGTCTCTTCTTGTCTAAAATCTCCTTCAACTTTCTCCACGCTTTCTTCTATGTAGTTTAAAAGTGTGCCCTCATCTACTTTGTACATACCCACAAGCTGAATGTCATAAATAACCACCACCTTGCGTGGCAACACTAAGGTGCTAATAGCACCGCCGCGCGCCCATTCGATAAGCGACTTGCCTTCTATAGTCTTAGACGAATACGGCGGATACTCCTGAGCAAAGGTGCCGCGAAACTCGTTAAGGCCTTTTTGCACATCCTCTTTTCTGACCTTTGAGGCATCCCCTGCATCCATCACCCGGCCTAAAATATCGTAGGTGTCGGTAGAAAAGCCGAAGAGCACATCAAGCACATACTCCTTAGACATGTCGAGGTACTGCTCGCGGCGCTTGTTAGCCGAGCCCACTAGGCACAATAGGACCCCCTCTGCCATAGGGTCGAGCCTGCCCGCGTAGGAAAGCACCTCATGAGCGTACTCTGGCCTCTGGATCCGTAACCTTTCTAACCGCTCGCGGGGCGTCTCACCAAGATTTTTGTATAAGTTCAGTACTTCTCCCCCCATAAATATCTTGATACACTAGTCGATAACAGCCTATATGTCCAAAAAAGACCGAATTTCAACAGAGCCGTACAAAGGAGTGCGCGACTTTTATCCGCAAGACCAGGCATTTTTAAACTACGTAACTGCCACACAGCGCCAGGTTGTAGAGCGTTTTGGATACGCCGAGTATGGCGCGTCAATTCTGGAGCCTTCAGAATTGTATAAAAACAAGGGTGCCGAAAATGAAGAAATCGTAAACGAGCAGACCTACACGTTTACCGACCGCGGCGACCGCGAAGTGACGCTTCGCCCCGAAATGACACCCACCGCAGCTCGTATGGTAGCCGCTAAGCGACGCGAACTGGGCTTCCCTTTGCGCTGGTACTCTATCCCCAACCTGTTTCGTTACGAGCGCACCCAGCGCGGCCGTCTGCGCGAACACTGGCAGTTAAACGTTGATATCTTTGGCTCACACTCGCTCCAAGCCGACGCAGAAATTATTGCCGTTGCCGCTGCAGTACTGAAAGCCTTTGGCGCAACAGACAGTGACTTTGTGATTAAGGTAGCAAGCCGCACCTTCCTCGACAGTGTCGCGGAAAAGCTTGGGCTTTCAGAAGAGAATATTAAGCGCCTGCGCAACACCCTCGACCGCAAAGACAAAGTTGCTAAAGAGCAGTTCGAGAAGGACCTGCAAGAGATAGGCGTAGCACTAGAAATCACGTCCCCAGACAACCCGCCCGAAGACGTGCAGGAGGTTCTCCGCCACCTTCAGGCGAGAGGTATTACCAACGCCGTATTTGACCCGGCCATTGTGCGCGGCTTCGACTACTACACCGGCGTCGTGTTTGAGGTTTTTGACACTCACCCTGAGAACAACCGCGCCCTTCTGGGAGGCGGCCGCTACGACAACTTGACTGAGCTCTTTGACGACGAACCGGTGCCGGGCGTGGGCTTTGGCATGGGTGACGTCACGATTAAAGACTTTCTTGCAGTGCGCAACATGCTCCCCGACTATCTGCCGGCAACAAAGGTATACCTAGCCGTCGCCGGACAAGAGTTCGTAAACGAGGCACTGAGCCTTGCCGACACGCTGCGCGACGAAGGTGTGGCCGTAGCTGTAGACTTTGGAGAGAAAAAACTTGGCGACCAGATCAAAACTGCAGACAAGCAACGTGTCCCCTATGTGATTGTGGTGGGCGCAGACGAAGCCTCAAGCGGCACGTATAAAGTAAAAGACCTTGCGACCGGCGAAGAGAAGTCTCTAAGCCGCCAAGAGTTAGCGTCATTCTTCCTTAGCCTGTAAAATCTAGCGATGCGCAAAGTTACACTCGACATTGAAACCGAGGGCGATTTCCGTGGCAATGGAGATTTTGGCAACCTAGAGGTAACTATTGCCTGCATCCACGACTCAGAAACTGATGAGTTTAAAAGTTTCCTCAAACCGGAGCTCCCTGACCTGTGGCCCATCCTTGAGCGCGCCGATATGATAATCGGCTACAACTCCGACCACTTTGATCTCCCGATACTCAACAAATATTACACCGGTGACTTAAGCAAGATCAGGAGCTTAGACCTGCTTAAAGAGGTTAAAAACGTGCTAGGACGGCGTCTACGTCTCGACAGTATTGCAGAGGCCACCTTAGGCAAAAAGAAGAGCGGCAACGGCCTAGAGGCGGTGCAATGGTGGAAGGAAGGCAAGGTAGACAAGGTGCGTCAGTACTGCATCGACGACGTGCGTATCACCCGCGACATTTACGAATACGCAAGGAAAAACGGAGCGCTCAAATATCGCGACTTTGACGGTGTTCGTGAGATAAAACTCGATACCCGCAAATGGGAGGAAGAAAGCGCTGGCTCAGCTATAACCCACACCCTGCCCTTTTAAAGCGAAATAGTCTCTCTATACTGTCAAGACTTTTATGAGCGGGGCAAACCGGTACAATAAGCATATATGAAAAGCCAATACGTGTTACCTATTACTATTGTGGTCGCGGGCGGATTAATAGCAGGAGCAGTATTTTTACTTGGCGGCAGCAAAACGCCCAACCCAACCGGCTCGCAGAATATTGATGCGCGCGCCTATGACCCAGCTACCGACTACATCTTGGGCAACCCTGATGCACCAATAAAGGTTGTTGAATATTCGGACCTTGAGTGCCCGTTCTGCAAAAACTTCCACACCACCATGCACCAGATCATGCAGTACTACGGCTCTGGCGGCCAAGTGGCATGGGTCTTCCGTCACTTCCCTCTGGCACAACTCCACTCAAAGGCGCCTCGCGAGGCTCAGGCCGCAGAGTGTGCAGGCGAACTTGGGGGCAGCGAGGCATTTTGGAAGTATGTTGACCGCGTCTTTGAAGTTACCCCCTCAAGTAACGGCCTCGATCTTGCGCAACTCCCGGTTATCGCAGGAGAAGTTGGCCTTAACGTAGAAGCCTTTAATCAGTGTCTCGCAAGCGAAAAGTATGCCAAGAAGGTCAGCGACTCATACCAAGAGGCTATCAAGCTCGGCGCACAGGGCACGCCGTACACCCTTATTATGGTTGGCGAGCAGGCAGTAACACTCCCAGGCAACCAGCCGTATGACTCAATGCGCGCAGCTATCGACGCCGTATTGGCAGGCGTACAAGCCCCCGCAGCTACCGAGACAACTCCTCAGTAAGGCTGAAAGCACAATAAACAAAAGCCCCTGCGAGATTCCCGCCGGGGCTTTTTCTTTCTTCGATCCTCCTCTGATCTGCGATCAATCAGGAGCACTGTACGCAGCAGCAACCACGTAGAGCGCCTGCAATATGGTGTCCTTAGTGAGTCCTTTGGTTTCTGCAAGAACCTCTGCAAGGGTCTCCTCCAGACCTTGCATACTCCGCTTGTCCTCTTCAGTCCCCTCGATATCCATAAGCTCAACGAGGACCCTGAGTCTTTCTGCAACAACGCCATTAACGTCCTTTCGCGTGCCGCCGTGGGTATTTAGTACCAACTGCTGAAGCCCTGCACCCGAGATCGCCATCTATCTTCTCCCTTGTGTACTGTCGGAAATACCATACTTTGAAATATGATTGGCGTCAATAGTCTGCCGCGTTATTTATCCGGACGAAAGTGGGCGTCGTACGGCTCAGGCATGAGGTTGATGCGGTAGATATCAAACGAATTCTCCCCTTCAAAAATGTCTGATGGGTTGGGCAAGAATACTCTCGCTGTGGCAAGCGACTCTGTAGCATCACGCAGCAACCGATTGAATATGATGAATTCTTCTCTAAACGTGCGAAAGTCCACTACATAGCGCCGCATCTGCGGGCTGCCGTCTGCATTACGCGAGATCTTCCACTCGTGGACGATAAAGCGCCGCACTGGCTTGTTAAAGCCCTTCTTGACGGTGTAGTAGTTGAATATAGCCTGCAAGATAAAAAGGGACCGGTCACTTCCTGCAGGGCTGAATGCAGTGACAAACTTGTGGTCAACCACATCTATGCCGCGCTTGTCGACCTTACTCACCGCCACAAGGTCGGAGATCGCTTTAATAGGAAGCTGGAGGCCTTCTACTTTAGCCATGCCCTTCACTTCTACGCCCAACACTTTATAAGCAGGAGGCTTTGCGGCAAAAAACTCCATTACCTGGCTGTATTCCCGCTCCATAGCGAGACGTTTTTTCTTTTGAGCAGCTTTGCTTTTAACCCTTTTGCCAAAGTTAATCTCAAAGTCTGGTATGTTACGCAAATACTCGAGCCCTAGCTCTCCCGCCGCCTCAATACCAACGCCGGTGTAGTAATGCTCTACCGCCTTATGTGCTGCGCGCCCCACGGCAGCCGCAGGGCCCATGGGGGTGTCATAGACCTGCTCTACATAGCGCTTGTACCAGGCAAGCGGGTTGCGCAGATACGCCATAAGAGACGAGTAGCTCCAGTGCATGATCGGGAGTTTAGGAGCCTTGGCAACCATTTGCGAAGTATATCAAAAAGAAGTAAGGTAAAAATATAGCAGCTTTCTATAAATGCGGCTCATCCGCTTTTTAGGGGCGGCTTTTTACTTTTTTATAGATAGCATTGCATACTATGGAACTTAGCATTACTGCGGTACTCGCCTTTTTTTCTCTCCTCACTATTGCGAGCGGCACATACTTTTTAGCCGAGCGCATACGCATCCCCTACACCGTACTTCTCGTCGCCGTAGGCGCCTTTGTATTGGTGCCACTCAGTCATTTAGGCGGTTTTTCATTCATTGACGAGCTCTCTCTCACGCCTGAGCTGCTGTTTTATATCCTCCTGCCGATCCTGATCTTTGAGTCTGCCTACAACATGAATATTCGCCGCGTTGTCGAGAACACGGCACCCATTCTTTCCCTTGCCATAGTAAGCCTCTTGATCTCTACGGTATTTACGGGGCTTATGATGACGGCTGCATTTCCGTTCTTTGGACTGCAGATACCCCTCATCATTGCGCTCCTGTTCGGCGCAATTATCTCTGCCACCGACCCAGTCGCGGTGCTCTCTCTCTTTAAAGAAGTGGGCGCCCCGCGCAGACTGGCGCTTATCTTTGAAGGCGAGAGTATCTTCAACGACGGCACTGCGGTAGCGCTTTTCTTGGTGCTCCTCGGCATTATCGAGTCTCTGGGCGTAGCAGGGTTCTCGCTCTCTGAAGCGTTCTTGGGTGGATTTGGCACCTTCCTCTCTATGCTTATAGGCGGCACCCTTATCGGGCTTGTGATGGGCGGTGTGTTTGCCAAGGCTATCGGGTACACTCGCTCAAATGAGTTCGTCTCAATCACGCTCACCATCGTGCTTGCTCACCTGACCTTTATTCTGACCGAGCTTGTGTCCCAAAGCGGTCTTCACTTGGGGTCAGTAGAGCTTCATTTCTCAGCCATTATCGCCACCACTATCGCCTCGCTCGTAATGGGTAACTATGGACGCAGCAAGATCCAGCCGCAGGCCGAAGAGTTTGTAGAAAAATTCTGGGGCCAGTTCGCCTTCTTGGCCAACTCGATCGTGTTCTTACTGGTAGGCCTGATCTTTGCTCAGCTCACCTTCTCACTTACCGAGCTATGGCTCCCCATCCTTATCACCGTGCTTATTGTGGCAACGGGTCGCGCCCTTTCTATCTATCCTGTTGTGTGGGCACTCAACAAGATTGAATATAAAACTCCTATCCCGCGCTCGTGGCAACACCTGCTTGCCTGGGGCAGTCTACGCGGCGCCCTCGCAATCATTATGGTAATGCTGGTTCCCGATACGCTTAGTGTGCCTGGCTGGACACTCGACTACAGCATTAAAGAATTCTTACTCGCCATTACCGTTGGCTGTATCTTTGCCACGCTGTTTATCAAAGCGACAACCATTGTGTGGCTTATGCACAAGCTCAATATCGGCGGCCTCACTGCTATAGAAGAGACTCAGTACCGAAAAGCCCGCACCCTGGTGCACGAACAAGTGCTCTCCCGTCTCAACGACTTTTCACAGAAAGGCTATATCGACCCTGTAACGTTTAACGTGCTCTCAGCCGAGCATGGCGGCCGCCAAGCGCTCAACGCAGGCCATACGCAGCACAAAGAAGCGCCTAACCATTCGGAACAGATTCTTCACCTCTATGCTATTGGCATTGAAAAACATTACTTGAGGGAGCTCTATGCCTACGGCGAAGTGAGTGAACAGGTATATAAGCGCATTCTTGGAAAGCTTGCTATCCAGCAAGAACAAATTGAGCACCACATACCGGTAGCCGACCCTTCTCAGTACCGCGACGCACGCGATGTATTTGAGATTATAGCCGACGCGGTCCGCCGCACGATCTCTTCGAAGCACTCAACACAAGCCCCCGTCGAGCAGTACATGTATTACCGCGCACAGAGCATTATTGCGCGCAAGGTTCGTAAAGAACTGGCAGAGATTGAAGAGGCTGGTGGCTTGCAGGCCTTTGGCGCAAAAGCCATGCATACCGTTAAAGAAGTGTATGAACGCTACCGGATGCAATCGCTTAAAAAGATGGAGGATGTTGCGGTTAAGCACCCCACAGAAACCGCAGAGGCAAACGAACGCCTTGCGCGCCGCGGCATATTAAAGATTGAGGAAGCAACACTCAATGAACTCAAAGAAAAAGAAATGATTACACCTAAAACATACATTACTCTGCACGACGAGCTTAAAGAAGAAGCTGAACATCACCGCGAATAGTCACGCTCAAAGCCTACCTGTGCTGAACTTTTTTGACTTTTAAATTGAGAGGAGTAAGGTGGCTAGTGGGCTAGTACCTGGGCTCAAGTTAGGAAAAGTGGAGGTTGCACATGCGGCTCTCTGAAGCCGATTTTTCCGTTTTACGGTCTCTGCGGGATTCTGGAGTGCTCGAGGACGCGATCCCCGATCGTCTCCGAAACAGTCCCCGTAAAGTCGTTTGCCAATGTGGCGACGGACACCGCTTCCCGGAATGGTTCAAGCATCTGGAGTTGCTCTGCGACAACGATGAACTGATCCATCCGGTCACGGTGAACGGGGGTGCGCTTACGCTCACACCGCCGCTCGCCAACCGCTACGGACGTCCCCACGACCTCGTGTGCCTCGACAATATTCGCGAGGGTTGCGAGATCAAGGACACCAGGACCATCCTGCTCGGCGTTCACTTCCCGTGCGGCATGGCCATCAACAACGGCCTCTCGGTGATCGAGGTGTTCGAACGCTTTGTGGCCGGCAAGGAACGGATCCGCGAGAAGATCAGGGGTGCACACCCAATCATGCTCATCCATGTCGACTACGACGGGTGGCGCGAGAACGGAGAACGGTTCCGAACCTATTTCTTCAATCGGAAGCGGTTCGAAGCCTATCTTCAGCGTCCGGTCGCACGGCCAGAGTCGTCCCACCACGTTGTTCTGCAGGCCTAAACGGCCTCACTACGAAAAACCCCGGCATCTCACGATGCCGGGGCCTTCTTTTTATATTATTTTTCTGCGGGAATTCTGCCCACTTCTTTAAGCGGCCATTCAGTGTCGCTCTTGTACGTTGCACACAGCGCCACCATATCACCCTTAAAATCTAACTCTTTTTTATAGTACTGCATCATCTCCTCAGAGTGCTGGTCGTGCTCCATGTCGCCCACCGGGTGGCCTGCGCAGTTATAGTGCGCAATAAATGCAATAGCAACCGGCTTGTGAGCGCCTACAAGCAGCTTGAGCCACTTGGCGAGCAATGCGCGCTCGATATCATACTGCTCGATAGCACAGACACCATCAGGGCCTGGGATAGCGATAACGTCTACCCCATCTACCCCCAGATGATTCTTAACTGCATTGTTTACATGGACACCCTCCTGGTGGAGACGCCAATCTGCACAAAACACGCCCACAGCAATTTTCTTGCCTTCTGCTGACATACAACGTAAAGATTAATAGCTTCTAAGTCTTTTTGCCTTCTCGTGCGTGCGGATACGCTCAAGAGCTTTTGCCTCGATCTGACGGATGCGCTCGCGAGTAACACCAAACTTTTTACCTACCTCCTCAAGCGTGTGGTAAATACCGTCTTCCAAACCATGGCGGAGCTTCAAAATCTCGCGCTCTTTAGGAGAGAGCTCGTCCAAGATCTCCTTTAGTTGGTCGGCCAAGATGCGGCGAGCCACCTCCTGGTCCGGCGAAAGGATCTTATCATCTTTAATAAAGTCGCCAAGCACTGACTTGCCGTCATCGTCGTCTGAGCCTACCGGAGACTCAAGTGACACGGTGTCTTGGTCGATCTTCTCGATCTGGTACACCTTGTCTACATCAATACCCATCTCAAGAGCGATTTCTTCAGCCAAGGGGTCGCGGCCAAGGTCCTGTGAGAGGCGGCGGGACACCTGCTTGTACTTGGCAATCGTTTCTACCATGTGCACTGGGATGCGGATCGTGCGGCTCTGGTCAGCAAGTGCGCGAGTGATCGCCTGGCGGATCCACCAAGTAGCGTAGGTTGAAAATTTAAAGCCTTTGGTGAAGTCAAACTTGTCTACCGCCTTAAAGAGACCGATGTTGCCCTCCTGAATAAGGTCAAGAAGTGTAAGGTCTGGTGAGCGGCCTACGTATTTTTTAGCAATAGAAACAACGAGGCGGAGGTTAGCG
Source organism: uncultured Candidatus Saccharibacteria bacterium (assembly GCA_964641145.1). Taxonomy (GTDB): domain Bacteria; phylum Patescibacteriota; class Minisyncoccia; order Phycocordibacterales; family SBAW01; genus GWA1-54-10. Next base: position 20,730 of record CAZXKI010000001.1, read on the forward strand.
CGCGCAAGCAAGTTGCGGGCTTCGGCGTCGCCGTCGACAATGCGCTTGGCCAAGTCGCGCTCAGACTGCGCGTTAAGTAGCGGATACTTGCCGATCTCGCGCAGATACATCTGGATAGAGTCATACTGGCTGTCCGAGCGAGCGTAGCCCTTCTCTGGCTCAGTCTCCACTTCGAGCAAACCGCCGCCCTCGAGCACGTCAATGTGAGCAGTGGCAAACTTCTCGTACAATTCTTCAAGAAAGTCGACGTCGGTTTCGATATTGGGGAAAGCCTTCAAGATTTCGTCGTAGGTTACAAACCCGCGCTCGCGACCGCGGCCCATGAGCTGTTCGGCCTTGCGGCCCTGTTCGTCGTGCTTCTTCTGGAGCTTGGGGCTTGTTTTAGGCGCAGAGGCGGCCTTAGCCTTCTTTACAGGCTTTTTAGGGGCGAGTTTGGCCCGCTTTTTAGCGGCTGCCATACGGTATTGCCGCGCCTTTTTCTCCTTCGAGGGCGCTTTTTTAGCTTTTTTGGCTTTAGCCATACTTAGGCGCTAGTGTACCACATTGTCACAAAAATTTCATTTTAAAACGCTCCTTGTGAAGAGTGACTGAAATCTGGCGCAACATGTCTTCGGCCACCCGATCTTCGGTAGTATGTTCGCCCAATTCTGCCTCAAATCTAAAGCGCAGCGTTTCTGCCTGCGGTTTAAGCCGCTCCGTAAGTGACGCAACTTCCCCCTCACCCATTACCTCAACCAGTTTGGCGTATATGTCCGACTGAGGACCAAAATGGAAGATAAGCATGCCGGCTTTGCGCTCAAGAGGCATAAGCGCAGTATCTTCGAGAGCCTGCACCTTCACTTCAGGCTCTTCAGACACCTCGCGTAACACCGGGTGTTTAGCGACTTCTGCAATCACAGCTGCCTCTGGCACCCGCAAACGCTCTGCAACAATCCGCGCAAAGTGCGCCTGCTCTATCTTGCTGCCCATGGCGGATATGAGCGGAAGTATGCTGGCCTCTACCAAACGCTGGTAGGCTCGCTCGTCTTTAGCTTGCGGCTTAAGTGCATCTAGAAAGAATTCAACTGCGGTCTTACTGGTGCGCACCGCAGCTTTAAGAAGTTCTGGATTCTCGCGCGCCACATCGGCAGGGTCTTTACCCTCGGGGAATACCGGTACCTTTACCTCAAACCCTGCACTAAAAGCCATTAACGCGCTTTTAAGCCCACTGCGCACGCCGGCCTGGTCGGCATCGAGTGCAAGCACCAGGCGCTTAGAAAGCCGCCCCAAAAGCGACAGATGTTCAACCGTAAGCGCGGTACCCGAAAGCGCAACGGTAAAATGCAGGCCGGACTGATGTGCCAGGATAAGGTCAAACTGCCCTTCTACCAACAAAATGCAGTCGAGTTTACGGATAACTCCTCGCGTCACGGCCTGCCTGCCGGCAGGCAGGTCGAGACCATACAATGTCTTAGACTTTTTAAACAACAAGGTCTCAGGAGAGTTAACATACTTGGCCGGCTCGGTGTCATCTTTCTGGCCAGGCACTTTTTCAAAAAACCTGCCCGAAACCGCAATAGGATGACCTGCATTGTCGAAGATGGGGAACATAATACGCCCCCGAAAACGGTCAAATATGTCTCCCGGCTTTTTCTCTGACTTTACGGCAAATCCCGCATCAACAATGTCGTCCTTACTAAAACCCTGCCCCACCAAGTGTTTTGATAACTCTTCCCATGCGGCAGGCGCATACCCTAAGCGCCACTGCGAAGCAGTTTCTGGGAGCACGCCACGAGTGTGCAAATATTCCTGCACATCTGTACGCTCGACAAGACGGGCTTCAAAAAACGTTACCGCAGCATCAGTTACCTGCCGCAAGCGTTCTTCTTTATCTTTTTTCTCGGGGTCGGGAGCTGTTGTGCGCTCAAGTTTGACCCCCGCCTTCTCTGCCAGCTGGCGAAGCACAGTCGGGAAATCACTCCCCTCTATCTTTTGCACAAAACTAAAAATATCGCCACGCTCACCGCAGCCAAAGCACATGTAGGTGCCGCGCTCGGGGCTTAGATGAAAGCTGGGCGTCTTTTCTTTATGAAAGGGGCAGCGCGCCGTGTAGTTGCGGCCCGCCTTTTTGAGTTGAACGTATTGCCCCACTATATCCACAATAGAAAGTCGGTCTTTAATCTTTTCTACATCACCGGAAGCCATACGTAACGGTTAGTGTAGCCCTCTTGCCTCCTTTTATCCACATTGACAGGATTATGCCGTTTTAGTACACAGAATATATGAGCTACATGTGCTGGACAACAAAGGCAACACGCAAAGTCACCCTCAACAGTGACGCACATGCGCCTATTGTCCAGCCGCGGTAGTTTGATCTCAACCAAACATGCATCGAAACACCCCGGCTGAACAAAAGCCGGGTATTTGTTTCAGCGCATAAGATAGTTCTTTTTAGGCGACCATAAAGGAGACTGGAGATGGAAATCATCGAGCCGCCGCCGAGACTTAGGCTCGACAGCGTGCGCCCCTTGGTTGAGTACCTGCTTGAGCTGTCTCGCGACTGCAGCGACCGAAGGCTCACGTGGGATGAAGATGCGCGTGCATGCGAGATCCTTCTCGAGCTTCCCGAGACCTCAAACGCCGCATACGTGCGCACTAAGATACTGCGCTACATCGACCCCGAGTGCCGGCCGTTTAGAACCTTGACCACCTGGTTCTGCATTGCCCGCACCATTGGAGACCTTCTTCGGAAGGGTTAGGTACTTCCGGCGCCCTCACCAGGGCGCCGGGTTTCTGTATGTATTGACAATACACGTATTTGAGTGTATAAATAATTTGTACGTTCACCAGAAATAAAAGGGAGTTTCTACCCATGTCTGACATGTCGGAACCCTTGCAGGAAGCAAAGCTGCTGCGCATGCCCCCTTTTGTCGCATACGTGGGACTGTTCGGAAACGCAGGGATGGCGAGTCTCTGTTTCGGCCTCTACACGCAGTCGCTCTGGTTCGGACTTGGTGTTCTTTCCGTTCTGACCATGATCATCACGCTGGTTTCGGTAGTCGCCGAGAGCATCGAGAAAGCACGGAGGAACTGAGACAGAACGAGCGGCAACGCCAATCGGTGCGAGGGACAGACTCCCCCGCGCCGATTTCTTTTTATATACATTGACAGAAAGGTTCGTGCGGGTTATAGAGAATATATGCGACACCATCGCGGACAGATGAATAGCTCTAAGTGCGCCACCCTCTGGGTCGGCTCTTTAGCTGTTTGTTTAGCCGCGGCTGTTTAATCTCCTTTCTCAAGATTGATTGAAAAACCCCGGCTGAACAAAAGCCGGGTCTTTTGTTTCAGCAAAACTGTTCTTTCACAAAGGGAGTGCGAAATGACGCCTGTTTTTCTAGACCACCCTCAAAGCTCATCCTGTCTGCTGGTCATGGGCAAAGAGCATGCTGACTTGATCCACAGTCTGCAGAACGACCCAGAAACGCGACAGTATCTGACCCGCTATATTCCGGAGACGCACGCAGAGGTCATTGAGTGGATCGAGAAACACGACTCCAACAACATTGTGCTTACCGTTGCTACGAAACCGGATAAGACGCCCATAGGAACGATGGGCTTGCACCGGATTGACTGGAGGAACCGGCGCGCCACGACCGGCGCTGTCCTCTCTCTCGCGAGCTGCAACAAAGGGTACGGGAGCCACGCCAAGATGCTCCTCTTAGCCCACGCATTTCTGACGCTAGGGCTCAACAAAGTCGAGTCGCGGGCGCATGCCACAAACGAGCGGAGCATCGCCTATAGCAAAAAGTGCGGCTACGAAGAAGTTGCCAGGCTAAGAAGACACACCTTCCAAAACGGTGAGTGGATCGACGAAGTAATCTTGGAAGTGCACGCAAGTACGTGGAAACCGCTCTGGAAGCAATTCGAACAGGGCGAGTTCAACAAAAAGCCTACACCTGAACCCTTCCCTGGCCACTATGATGCGTGCAGCTTGGGCTGGGACGTCTGGCAAGACGGCTGCGGCAGATAAAGCTGACCCCATACACCCGACGCCTCACGAGGCGCCGGGTGTTTGTTAATATGGTACTTGACAATGTGTATTTAATAATGTAAAAATAGATTGTCGGTATAAATCAAGGAGTTCTTCCATGGAGCTGTGTTTTTCGTCACTGGGGGCCGATCCCACTGTCATCACGAGCGCGATCGCCATCACTGTCTTTCTCTTCCTGACAGGTATTGTCGCACTGATCACGCGGTGAAACAATCGGCACACAACGCCAAACGGCGCGGAATCTAATTCCGCGCCGTTTAACTTTTTTCTCTATTTAGTTTTTACTGCACTTCGGTCTTCTCTACTGCAGGTACTTCTACCTGGCGCGGAGAAAACTTGTGGATCAACTCCTGCTTTGGAGACCCCTTAAAGCCGGTACCAGCTGGGATCAAGCGGCCGATGATCACGTTCTCTTTCAAGCCTTCGAGCTTGTCCATAGCGCCACCAATCGATGCCTTGATGAGCATGCGGGTTGTGTTCTGGAACGACGCTGCAGAGAGGAAGCTTGCGCGAGAGAGCGACACATCAAGAATACCCATGATGAGACCCTCGCCCTTTGCCGGCTCGCCGCCTGCGGCCTTAATGCGCTCGTTAGTTGCAGACAAGTCAGTCTCAGGGACCACGTCTCCTATAGAGTACTCGGTGGTACCGATTACAGTGATCTTAACACGGCTGAACATCTGGCGAACGATCACTTCAAGGTGCTTGATCGAGATGTTGGCGCCCTGGAGTTCGTAGATCTTCACGATTTCAGAGATGATGTATGCGAGAGTCTTCTCCTTGCCAGCGTACTTGAAGAGCTCGGTGAGGTCGGCTGAGCCGTCGGTCAAGAACTGACCCTTCTCTACCTTGTCTCCTACTTTTACAAGCGCCACACGGCGGAAGTGCACTTCATACTCGATAGCGTCTTTGCCTTTCTTGCCAGCCTTCATGTGCTCGATATCCGGAGCGACAACAATGATCTTCTCTTTGCCGTCGTCTTTGATGTCGATCACTTCACCGCCAACCGTAGCAATAACTGCCGGGTTACGAGGTGCGCGGCGCTCAAAGATTTCTTCAACACGAGGGAGACCCTGCGTAATGTCGCCACCTACAGAAGCTGCACCGCCGGCGTGGAAGGTGCGCATAGTGAGCTGGGTGCCCGGCTCACCGATAGCCTGTGCTGCAACGGTGCCCACCGCCTCACCGAGCGCAACCGGCTTCATGGTGCCCAAGTCTGCGCCGTAGCACTTCTGACAAACGCCCTTAAATGACTTACATGCAACTGGAGAGCGAACATAGGCTGCCGGTACGCCGAGCTCTTCAATGCGCTTTGCGTCTGCGTGCGTAATGAAGTGGCCTTTCTTGTATTCAGTTTTGCCGTTTACCTCGATATCTTCTGCCAAGTAGCGGCCGCCGATATTCTGCGCGAGGAAGGTGCCGATACCAGAAGCTGATTCACGCGTAATAGTGAGACCGTCTTTGGTGCCGCAGTCTTCTTCAGTTACTACTACGTCCTGTGCTACGTCGAAGAGGCGGCGCGTGAGGTACCCTGCTTTTGCAGTGTTGAGCGCGGTGTCAGAGAGACCTTTGCGAGAGCCGTGGGTCGTAATGAAGTACTCAATCGGTGAGAGACCTTCTTTCATTGACTTCGTAATTGGGAACTCGATCGCCTCGCCAGTCGGAGAAGCAATGAGACCTTTCATACCAGCCATCTGAGTAACCTGAGCTACCGAACCGCGGGCACCAGACTTAAGCATGTCTGAAACCGGGCCGTTAACCGCAAGAGTGCCGGGCATAAGCTTTTCTACCTCTGACTTAGCGCCGTGCCAGACTTCGATGTTCATGCGGTAACGCTCTTCCTCTGAAAGGAGGCCGTCGTGCCAGTGCTTCATGATTTCATCTGACTTCTGCTGAGCTGCAGCCACAATATCTGCCTTCTCTTTCGGAATCTTGATGTCGTCGAGCGACCAGGTAATACCTGACTGGGTGACGTAGCGGAAGCCGAACGTCTTAATGCGATCGAGAATTTCAGGAACCTTCTCAAGGCCGTAGCGGACAATGAGGTCATCTACGAGTTTCGAGAGGCTCTTCTTATCAATTGGATAGTTTACGAATGGATAGTCACTTGGGAACACCGTGTTGAAGAGGAGGCGGCCCACCGTGGTCTCAAAGAGCTGACCACCGAACTGTGCGTACTTCTCCTTCTCTGACGGCATAACCTTGATCTTTGCTTGGAAGCCCACCACACCGTGGTCGTATGCAAGGATAGCGGCGTTCGGAGAGTGGAAGGCGCGACCTTCACCCTTCATGCCATCAACCTCTTTGGTCATCCAGTATGAGCCGAGCAAGATGTCGAGAAGCTTGGTTGCAATAACGGCTTCGCCGGAACCTGGCTTCAAGATGTTGCGGTGCGCAGCCATAATCTCGCGAGCCTCGGTCTGAGCCTCTGGAGAGAGCGGCACGTGTACGGCCATCTGGTCGCCGTCGAAGTCTGCGTTAAAGGCTGGACATACCATCGGGTGGAGCTGGATAGCATTGCCTTCGATCAGGATCGGCTGGAATGCCTGGATACCAAGGCGGTGCAAGGTAGGTGCGCGGTTAAGAAGCACATACTTGTCGCGGATGATCTCTTCGAGAATTGCCCACACCTCCGGCACGCCTTCGTCGATAAGACGACCAGCGCCACGGATGTTGTATGCGAGCTCCTTCTCAAGCAGTTTACCGATCACGAATGGGCGGAAGAGTTCCAACGCCATGTGCTTAGGCAGACCGCACTGGTTGAGCTTGAGTTCAGGACCAACCACGATTACCGAGCGGCCCGAGTAGTCTACGCGCTTACCAAGAAGGTTCTGGCGGAAGAGACCGTGCTTACCCTTGAGGTTGTCAGAAAGGGACTTGAGCGGACGAGTGCGAGCTTGAGTGGTTGCAGAGTATGCCGCACCGCCATGGCGGATTGAGTTGTCGATAAGGGCGTCCACTGCCTCCTGGAGAATGCGCTTCTCGTTGCGGAGAATCACGTCAGGTGCGGCAATTTCAATAAGCTTCTTCAAGCGATTGTTGCGGTTGATAACGCGGCGATAGAGGTCGTTGACGTCTGATGTCGCGTGGCGGCCACCGTCGAGCGCAACCATTGGGCGAAGTCCTGGTGGGATAACCGGAATGCGAGTAAGGAACATCCACTCTGGGCGTACATTTGCACGCACCATTGAGCGGAGTGTTGAGAGGCGCTTAGAAAGTTTTTCGCGCTCTGCAGCACCGGCATCCTCAAGCGCAGCAGCTGTTTCTTCTACCATCTGCTTAAGGTCGAGACCTTTGCAGAGTTCGTGGATAGCTTCTGCACCAATGCCTGCCTCGAACATAGCGCCGTACTTAATGGCGTAGCGGTGATAGCGAGGCTCGTCGAGCACTGCGCCAACATGAATAGCTTCGATGTCGCGTTTAGCTTCGAGGAAGAGTTCCTTCATCTTCTCCTTCGACTTCTCGTCTACCAAGTTCTTCATCTTGGTCTTGTATTCAACTTCAAGCTCGCCGACGATGCGCTCTTTTTCTGTCTTGTGCACCGTCGTTACGATGTAGCCGGCGAAGTACACCACTTTTTCAAGCTCACCGCCTGAGATACCAAGCACCATCGAAAGGCGCGACGGGATAGCGCGGAGGAACCATACGTGCGCAACCGGTACTGCAAGGTCTACGTGACCCATGCGCTCGCGGCGGACAATGGCACGGGTGATTTCCACACCGCACTTCTCGCAGGTAATACCCTTGTAGCGGATGCCGCGGTATTTGCCGCAGTAACATTCGTAATCTTTTTCAGGACCAAAGATCTTTTCGTCAAAGAGTGAGTTCTTTTCTGGACGCTGAGTGCGGTAGTTAATAGTTTCTGGTTTGGTTACCTCGCCGTGTGACCACTCGAGGATGCGCTCAGGCGAAGCTGGGCGGATGCGGACATTGTCGAAGTCGGCAACATCAGCGCCAGGAGTCTTGCGGAGTGCTGAGACGCGCTCAGAACCGCGCATAAGCTCGATGTCGAGTGCGAGACCGCGCAGGGTGTGCAAGAGCACGTTAAATGATGCCGGTGCGTAGTGGTGAGAAATGCGCTCGCCGCGAACAATCGCGTCAAAGGCAGCCGAGCGGCCCTGGATGTCGTCAGACTTAATCGTGAGCATCTCGCGCAAGGTATACGCTGCGCCATAGCCAAGAAGCGCCCACACTTCCATTTCTCCGAAGCGCTGACCACCGCCCTGAGCTTTACCGCCCAAAGGCTGCTGGGTAATAAGCGAGTACGGTCCGATAGAGCGCATGTGGATCTTGTCCTCTACCATGTGGTGGAGCTTCAAGATGTACATGTAACCAACTGAGACGTCCTGTTCGAACTTCTCACCGGTGCGGCCATCGAAGAGCGTCATTTTGCCGCTCTCGTTAAAGCCTGCTTTCTTAAGCTCTTCGCGGATCTCTCCTTCGGTTGCGCCTGCAAACGGCGGGCAGATTGCCTGATAGTTAAGTGAGTTTGCAGCAAGACCAAGGTGGAGTTCCAAAATCTGACCGAGGTTCATGCGGCTTGGCACGCCGAGTGGAGTAAGGATCACGTCTACCGGGCGACCATCTGCCATGTATGGCATGTCTTCTTCAGGCAAGATGCGTGAGATAACACCCTTGTTGCCGTGACGGCCGGCGAGTTTGTCGCCTACTGATACCGCGCGGAGCTGTGCGATCTCAATGTGGATGCGCTTGATGATGCCCGACTCGAGGTTGTGGCCCGCTTCGCGAGAAAATACTTTAACGCCAATGATGCGGCCGCGCTTGCCGTTCTCCATGCGGAGTGAAGAGTCTTTAACATCGCGAGCCTTGTCGCCGAAGATCGAACGCAGAAGGCGCTCTTCTGGGGTCAGCTGAGTCTCGCCCTTTGGAGTGATCTTGCCGACAAGAATGTCGCCAGGACGCACTTCTGAGCCGACACGGACAACGCCGTCTTCGTCCAAGTTGCGGAGCTTTGTTTCAGATACGTTCGGAATATCGTGGGTCGTCTCTTCCGGTCCGAGCTTAGTGTCACGGACGTTGCAGACAAACTCCTCAATGTGAATTGAAGAGAACTTAGAGTTTTTAACCATGCGCTCAGAGATAATGATGGCATCTTCGTAGTTGGCGCCAGACCAGCACATAAATGCAACGAGACAGTTCTGACCAAGCGCAAGCTGGCCTTGGTCTGAGGTTGATGTGTCTGCAAGAAGATCGCCTTTCTTAACCTTGTCGCCTACTGAAACAGTCGGGCGCTGGTGAAGGGCGGTAAAGCCGTTAGTGCGAACAAAGTTTACGAGGCTGTAAGTAGTCTCTTTGCCCTTGGCATTCTTAACCTTTACATGTTTGCCGTCGACAGCAGAAACTACTCCATCTTCGAGTGAGTAGTGGAGACGGCCAGTGTCTTTAGCAGCGCGCTCTTCGATACCTGTTGCCACAAGCGGAGCCTCAGGAACGATACATGGCGTAGACTGCTTCTGCATGTTCGAACCCATGAGAGAGCGGTTAGCGTCGTCGTGCTCAAGGAACGGAATCATCGAGGTTGCGATAGAAAATGGCTGCTCTGGCGCAACGTCTATATATTTAACGTCTTTGCGGGGAACACGGGTCGGGCCGCCGTTGAGGCGTACTTCTACCTGCTCATCAATAATGGAGCCGTCGTCTTTAAGAAGAACCCCTGCGTGAGCGATAGGCTCCTTCTCTTCCTCTGCAGCGTTCAAGTAGACAACCTCTTTGGTAACCTTGCCGTCAACAACACGAGCATACGGAGTCTCGATCATGCCGAACTCGTTCAAACGGGCAAACTGCGCCAAACGCAAAATAAGACCGATGTTCGGACCTTCAGGAGTATGGATCGGACAGAGGCGGCCGTAG
>CAZXKI010000002.1:0-25079 GCA_964641145.1 uncultured Candidatus Saccharibacteria bacterium
AGGACAGCGCCCTCTCACGGCGTAAATCGGGGTTCGAATCCCCGTAGGGTCACAAGTAGGTGAAAAACGTTCTTCCAGAGCCCGGAAGGAGTTTTTACACTTGAAATGCAACACATTATTGGCAAGGGTCAGTTCTGAAAAGATTCTACGAATTATCATCTCCTTCTCCTCCGGTTCGGCAGAATCGTAAACAAAATAAACGTCATCGAGGAGTTCTGAAAGCCTAATCGCTTGTTGCACCACCACCGACATTGCTTTGTCCGATTCGGCTTCTTTCTCCGCGAGTGTCGCAAGCTCCTCGCTTAGTTTGCGCTCCTCCGCTTTCAGTTCTTCCGGCAAGTACGTCCCTGTGCGAAGCAGCACGAGCTTGTTGGTGCCGATGTATGCAAGATCCTCGCGCAGTTTCTTTTTGCGTCGTTCGATCTGGGCGAGTTCAACCTGTCGTTTGTCCTCCATGACCGCAATCTCCGTCGACGTCTTGGCGTCGATTTCCGCTTTTTCATCTTCCGTAAAGACAAGTTTCTTCAGCACGTTGCCGATAGCATTCTGCAAAAAGTCGATGTTTACGCTCCTGACTTCGTTGACGCAGTTTTTCGGGCATCGGGAATAGAAATAGTGGATACCCTTCTTTATGTAGGGCGTATAGACGCGACCGCATCCGCTGCATCGGACAAGTCCGCGATGAGCCAGTGCCAACTTTTGCGCGTAGCGCACACTCACTTTGCGCTTTTTGAGTTTTTCTTGGATGCGGTCGAATAGTTCGACGCTTACAATCGCCTCGTGTGAGGTGCTGGTTATCCATTCCTTGTTTGGACCCCGAGTTTGACCTTTGTAGAACGGATTCGTCAGTATCTTGTGAACGCCGGTGGGCGTCACAAGCCGCTCGATCTTGGGCGTGTTCTTAAAGTACATGTCCTCATCGTCTTCATCCATGAGCATTTCTTCTTCTGTGCGTTTTCGACGCATCGGGCACATGGTGAAGCCCGCCTCTTTTGCCCAATTAGCAATGTCAGACAAGCTCCAATCTTCATCACAAAGCTCAAACATCCGTTTTATGAGCGGAGCACGCTTCGGATCTTGAGGCTTCCAGTCCATGTTGCCCTCGTTGAGATAGCCAACCGGAGCGCGGTTTGTCACTTTGCCCTTGCTTCGCACCTCCTCAAATGTCTCCGAAACCTTTTCACTCGTCAGCTCTGCGTGATGCTGCGCGAACATCTGATCTGCGTTCATGTGCATCGAACCGGAAGCATTCTTTTCGTAATTTGCCCACACGAAACGTACGTCCACACCCTGCCTGATGAGTTTTTTTACCAACGCCCCGTCCGTACTATTGCGACTGATTCGGTCGTAGCACAGGACTATGACGCCCTTAAACAATCGGCGTGACAGGTAGCCCATCATGCGCCTAAACTTGGGACGGCTGATGGTCACCGTTGCGGAGCCGTCTGCATTCATAATGAACTCGTCCTCTTCTTCGAATCCGGAGTGCTTTTCACCAATGAAGCCGTCAGTGCAGAAGCCGGGAATAGTAAACTCGACGACCGGCAGAGTCCTGTCCCGTGCTTCCCGCAAGGTCTGCTTGTTTTGGAACGGCAAAGAGTTCTTTTGGCTGTTCGGATCTTTATCAGATCGGCGTCCGTACCTGATATAACAATCCTTATACTTTCCCGCCAAAATGTCCTTTTCGAGTTTTGCGAGTTCCTTGTCCGTGAGTTTGTGTGGAGTATTCGGAACCATAGTTACTTTATTTTACCAATAAACTTGCCTTCAGAAATGAGGCGAGCGCGGATAGTGCGCACGACGCGCCCCAGCTCCACGAGCTCCGCTATATCCTCCGCGCTGAAGAGCTCGCCAGAACGTAGAATCGTGGCGTAATCTAAGATCAGCACCTCCTCATACACGAAGACGGAGAATGTTTCTGTGCTTGCCATGGTCAGAAAGGAATCTCATCCGGCGCGTTAGTTGTCCCGACCTTGAACAACATGGGCGAGGGCAGCCGCTCGTCGCTCTCGACAAGTTCCTTGGCGTCCGGAATGATTTTCTTAATCACCAGCGTGCGCTCCGTGCTCCTACTTGCGGAGATATGCAGTCCCACTGCCTCAAGCGCAGGTTTGAGCACATTGAGCCTCCTACTCAACGCAGCGCCATTCTTCGGCAAGTCTTTTTCGTTGGCGAGTCCGTGCAGTTCTTTGAGCTTACCCAACAGACTTGTAGCTGTGCCTTCCCATCGGTCTTTGCCAGCCATGAAGTCCTGCACCAATCGCGCCTCAATAAACGCTTCGAGTACAGTGTCGTTCTGCTCCTCGACATTGCGCTGGTATGCGGCGGTAAACGCCTCCGGCGTCCTGCCGATCACCTCGGCGATTGTGGAGCACCACGCAGTGTAGTCCGCCATGCGGTACAAACTGTACGGCTGCGCGTCCGGCTTTCGAGCCAACGCTTGCGATACGGCATCAAGCACAGCGCCGAGTATTTTGGGACGCGCCGCGATGAAGCCCGCCCACAGCTCTTTTGTCTGTTTGCGGTCAGTAGGATTCATGCGCTCAAGTTCCATGAGCACGCTGCGCTCAAGAAGGTCTGGCTTAATAGCCATGATGTTGATGCCGTTGATGGCAATGTTCGCCTGCACCCGGCAGATGTAATCCTCGCCGTTCGTGTAGAGGCGCCGCTTGCTGAAGCCTGCGCCGGTCACGGCGCGGCACAAGAGATCGGACACATCCTCCTCAATGTAGGAGACGTTATCAAATCCCGCAAACGCCGAGTGGTGATCGAGCACCTGCTTCAGCTCATCCACATTGCGGGACAAACTCATCGTGCCGATGTGCGACGGATCGACGAGCGCGTGCACCGCTTCAAGCAGTGATGATTTCGCGGAGCCCTGCGGACCGTGGATGTAGAGGATTGCGTGAGGAAAACCGGGGATGAAAGCAGCCACCAAATGCGCGAGAAACAACAGCTCCTGATCCGCGCCCTTTACATTTACATATTGCAGCACATCATTGATATTTCCACCCGACACCGGCTTCTCCTGCGCATCCTGATACGTGTGCCTGCGAAAAAGAATCGGCGGATTTTTCACGACCTGCCACCCTCCAGGATAAATCCGCACTGCTTCCCATTCCTCGTTGCAAAGGTCGTACCATATCGCGCCATCATGCTCCGCGATGCGGTTGTGCAATGCGTGGCGGATGCCTCCGGCGCGAGCCCTGCCTTCGAGCACATTCAACGCGCCAGAGATGCCATTGGCACCTGCTGCCTTCCCCTCGGTCGCCTTGTAGTACTCATCGCACATCCAGTACTTGAACTCGGAGCTGTCGCACGACCACACCTCAAAGTGACCGCCTCGCGGAATGCGAGCGTGCGCCACCTTGTACTGATCAAGGAAGAGCACAACGTCAGGATTCGAAGTGATAAGTTCCACAAGTTGCGTCGATTGCGACGGTCGCGTCAAGTCTTCGACGGTCGCACTGTAATCACCGCTATAAGTGTCTTTGCAGTTTTGAATGGCGGTGGCAATAGTCCGGTCGCGGTAGTCCTTCCTCTCCTGCGTCTTTTGCCGCGCTCCAAGCGGAGAAGCAAGCCACATGCGCTCCATTTGAGCAGCGTTCTTGCGAGCCCAAAACGCCAAATGAGCGCACAGTGCCATGTCGGCGGACGACTCGTCGCCATTGTGGTCCGAAGTGTCGCCACCGTGGAGCGCCCGAATCTTCCCGCCGTTTTTGGACGAGAACATGGCATCAAGCACCTCTTGGTCTGATGCGAGAGACGCGTGAGGTGAGGCTATAACATCCACACGCTTCTTCCATGGATATCCGAGGATTGTAAGCAGCTCCACCGCCTCGGCTGCGGCTACTGTCCGCACCGGCTTCGCTTTGCCGTATGCATTTCCGGTAAACGTAAAGAAGCGCTTTTCCGTATAGCACTCATACCCCTCGTCAGGGTGATACGTGCCGATCTTCTTCCTGTTCGCTTCGAGCACGAGAGGCTCGGAGAGCTTCAGGTATATATGAGCGCCAGTCCCGGAGGGCGACAACTCCGTGTACGTGTTCGCTTTTTCGATAAAGGCGAGTGCATGAGGTGGCGTCTCATGTCCCGACTCGAACACATGATCGAGGTCTACGCCGAGCATGTCGCCCGCGAATACAATGCCGATGCCGTCGAAGTTCTGCCGTGCGGATTCAACTTCTGCAAACGTGCTCCATGTCGAGGGGTCGCTTGAATCTGCTTTCTGTCCGTTGATCTGATAAGGCACTTTTGTGGGTTTGCCCTCGCGCACTTCTTTGCGCCAGAGTACCCACCGCTGTGCGTCGGGTTCGCAGAGCTGCGCCGCGAGCGGGATTGATGTAAGATTGGTCATAAGTTAGAGGCACTAACTGGTAAGAGCTCCGCGCCGCAAGCGCGGGGCTTCGTCGTTAAAGTTCCGAGCGGTATATGCGATCCGTGCTGAAGCCAAGCCGGATTCCTTTTTCAGGAGGAAAACAAAGCTCCGGCTCACTCACGAAGATCACCTCGATGCGGGCTTCTCTGAATATTTTCAAGATCGCGAGGAACTCCGACGGACTCGAGGACAAACATTCCGGGCTCTCAACGATAAGCTTGTTCCACCACCGGTCCTCATTTCGGATGACGTCGTATAAAAGCTCGCGAAGGTGCCATCGCTTAGCGACACTCACGCCCGCGTCGGCGTCATACTCTTTGACAAACGAGCACCTAAAACCGTTGGCTACGCCGAAGTCCCAGCAGGTATGCCACTGCTCGCTGATGTCGTGCTTATAGGATTTGTTATTTGCCGGAGGGCAGAGATACGCCACGGCTGCTGTTTCGTCGATTTGCATGATGAGACCAAATAGCGATTAAAGATGTTTGCATTCATAGTTCATCTCATCGTTCATATACGCCAAACAAAAGCCCCAAAGGCGACTGGCGGTGTCGACTTCGCTGGATTGCGGAAGTGTCGCCAGCCCCCTTCGGGGTTATTGCTATGGTGTCGACAGTGCTACCGCAATCCATAGCAACCTTATAACTCAGTACTAAACGTCAAAAATGGTCGACAAAGCCCAGTAATTAAGGCGTTTTTGAAGAAAAAAGGCATAAATAAGTGTCAAGCGACTGGTTTTGTGGATAACTGACCGACGCCTTTGACGGCACTGACGCTCCCTGAAGAACTTTTTATTGCGCCCGTCCGCGAGGATGCATGATTTCTTGTCTATTTTCAGGAAAAACCTCATTTCTCGTGTGTCTGTATACAGACACACGATGATTCTGTTTCGTGTTGTAAATGAGCTTGAGCAGGCGGTCGGGCATCATACGCAAGGTCTTGCGTGCAGGGGCTTGCACCCGCGCCTTTCCGTACCACGCGGGACCGGGCGCTCGCTCGACCATCGCAAGAGTTCCTATGTGTGGAATACGGACAACGCCATGCATATTAAGTTCTCTGCCAATCACTTGAAGCGATGCACTATGCACAAGAAACGCCACATCCGGGCTTATGCCGTACTCGGCGCACTTATCTCCAAGAAGCTTGTAGTACCTCTTGCGCGAGAGAAGCGCACGCTTCTCGCGAATCACTGGCGGTTGTTTGGTGCTCATAGAAAGAATCATATAAAAGTCCTGTTTTCAGAAAATCTCCGAGCGGGAGCGATTACATATGGCACCACGCTATGTCCATATGGGACCCGGAAACCACTCCGGGGGTGAGGTTCAACCAATGCGACAACAGTTCAACCAGTACGACTGGGTAAGTGAAGAGTGAAATTAGTAAGGCACATATCTCTTTGCGTACCGCGTCGAGTGCGCGTGCTCAACAGTAAACGTATGAAGCACATACGGGAAATACTCATGTCCTCCAAGTGGGGCATGCTTATCAGTAACCACTTCAACAACTATGAACACAACAACCTACCGGAGGCGCGGTCCATCGCCAACGTACACGGTGCGAAAGAAGGAATCGCAAGATCCGGTGCGGGAGCTCGTGCAGAAGTGCGCGGGAACATATAACCTCGTCGCTGTGGTCGAGGAAGACGTGCAGACTCTTACCGCAATGAAGCACGTCGAAGGACTCGTGGCATTCATGTGTACCTTGCTTAAAGACGGACGCATGATCGCGCAGGGGCGTGGTAGCGCGATATTTAACCCGCGGTTTATCAGTCGTGCGGTAAACATGGCATTCAACTCTGCGATTTCCGACAGTGTAATCCGTGCGACAAAGGTTCTCGATATATTGCGCAACCCCGATTCCGCTAACGCCCCTACATCTCAAAGAAACGAGACATCAGAACGGGCAACGGAGAAACAGCGCGAATACCTTGCGCAGCTCATAAGCATCAACGTCACGGACGATGATGAGCGTGAGCGTTGGCAGTCGCAACTCGACGAACTCACGAAGCAGGAAGCGTCGAAGCTGATAGAGCAGTTTCGGCGTTGATGTACGAGATAGGCAGGGCGGCGATCCGCACGGGTCGCCGTTTTGCTTATTTCTTAAGAAAATGAGCAACGTCTTTGCCGTAGACTTTGGCGAAGCGTTGAAGCCGTATTGCGTCCACTCTTACATCGCCGGACTCAACCTTCGAGATGTAACTTTGGGTGCTGCGGATCTTCTTAGCAACCTGTGCCTGGGACAACCCTGCGTCTAACCGGGCGTTCTTAAGGCGTTCAATAAATACTGCGTGTTCCTTGGTGTGGATGGACTTTCTCATGCCATCCATGCTCTATTCCATACTGGTATATTCCAAAATGGAATTATTTGCTATGCTCCAAGCACGGCTGGGGAACCGCATTACCAATAACAAATCAGATATGACGAAAATTATCCCTATTCTCTTGGTTTCCTTGTTCTTTCCCCTTAGCACAGCCTTCGCAATCGGCGACTTCGATCCGGGAGGACAATACAATCCTATCCACGTCGAGGTTGAGCCGACCGCGCAATACCGCAATCAAAATCTCGAAGCATCGCTCAAAGCGCAGCATGGCAGCTCCGCTTTTTATTCGTGCATGAACAAGGTAAGCGCGTGCAGTGGAGACCAGAGCGATCCATCGCGTCGCTATGCATGTTTGCAAAACATCGAGTACGCCTTCCAGACGCCGCTATGCCGGGCACAACAGCCAGTGCAGTGCCAAGCTGGCTACACCTTGGTCAACGGCTCGTGCGTGCGCCAGCAAGTGACGCCAACAGCATGTCCGAGCGGCTACATGTTCATCGGCACTGGTTGCGCCCCATTCACATGCAGTGCGGGCTACGTGCCGCAAGGCAATCAATGCGTGAGGGCGCAACAGAACCCCGCGCCAACTCAACCAACGACACAGCAGCCGGTGTGGAACAATACGACCGCCATAGATCAGATTATTCAGCAGGTCGGCGCAGCGAGTGGATCAGCCGGAGGCGGTTCAGCAGGTGGTGGTAGCGGTCCTGCGCTTGAGTCGTGCGTACGCAAGGTGCTTAGCCAAGACACGAACTTCGGCATGCTCTCGCCCGATGAATGCTATGCCACATGGCAAGCGGCGGTAGAGGTGGCGATCACTAACTACGAATCGCCAAAGATGGCTACTGTCGCCGAAAACAAAGAGCAGGTAGCGTCTGCCGCTCTTGCTGACTGGCAAGCTCCCGCCGTCGATGAATCAAAACAGGAACCTCGTCGCGGCTTCTGGTCATGGCTCCTCTCGCTATTTGGCTTCTAACTATGACCGCGAAGGATGAATTAGCGGCGCTGATACAGAATGACTACGAACGGAAAGGCAAACCCATCTCCGACTCGGACGCTCAAGAAGCGGCTCGCAACCTCGTCGGATACTTCGATACTCTCTACAAGATCGCAGTACGCATCAAGAAGCTCGACCAGCGCCTCAAGACGGAGCCGGATGGCTTTCCGATAGAGAGCCAACACTCGTGTATTCTTTGCAGCCGTTCGATAGATGCGACGAATGGCTGGTATCACCACGGAGGACAACGCTGCGTAACATGCCACAAGGCAATCATCGGAGGCGTTGTGCCTCCGTTTGTGTTATGGGCGCGTGATAGCTACTTCATGACGTGGAAGCTCAAGGATTTTGGCGTGCATCCAGCTACCGCCCGTAAGTATGCGCGAGAAGGACGATTGAAAGCGCGGATCATCATGGGTGAGAACGGTCGTCCCTACGAGTACATCTTCCTCAAAAAGGAAAACCCAGAGCTTGTCGCATGCGAGAAGTGGAACCCCATCTACAAGTCGCAGAAGCGACATCGGGACAAGGTTTACGACGCCCTTTCTCGGGAAGAACGACGGAAATGGAGGGAAGAAAGGGCACGTATAGAAAAATGAAGGCGATTTTGGTAAGGTATTAAACGCGACAATAGATACGAGGCAAGACCCTACCCATATGCATATCAGCCGGATAAAGGTAAAGAACTTCCGATCCATAAAAGAGGCTGATATCGCCCCCTCCAACTTCAACGTCTTTGTCGGGCAAAACAATCACGGAAAGACGAACTTTTTCGAGGCGCTGGACTGGTTCTTTAGCGGTCCTCGCAAGGGTGAAGGGTTGGATAAGATCCGCTTTCGTGGAGTGGAGGAGGATGCCGAGGTTGCTGTCGAGGTTGAGTTCTCGGGAGCACTCGAGGGCGCTCAAAAAATGAAAAACGAGGCGAACCGGACGAAGATTCTCGGCGTAATCGGCGAGAGCGATGTTATAACGGTGCGACGCAGCAGCAATGGAGATCCGAAGAAGCGGGTCATTCTTGTAAACGGCGAAGCGAAGAAGAATCCCACAGGCTTCGACAGTGCCCTCAATGACTTCCTCCCCTCATTCGAATACGTGAGCACGCAGATAAACCCGTTGGACGTCGCGAGGTATAAATCCGACACGCCTATCGCCAACATGCTCTCAGGCGTACTAACCGCCATTCTTGAACAAGACGAAAAGTACATTGAGTTCAAGAAAAAGTTCGATGAGCTTTTCACCGACCCCAAGTCTCGTGTGCACGTCGAGCTCGACAAGCTTAGCGGTCAGGTAAAGATGTACCTCGTAAAGCAGTTTCCGGACTGCGAGAAGGTCGTATTCAGCGTGTCAGCGCCCTTGTTCCAAGATTTGCTCAAGAACTTTGAGTCCGAGATAGACGATGGGGTCTATACGACAGCCAGCGAGAAAGGCGACGGTATGCAGCGCGCCCTGATGCTGGCGATCATACAAGCGTATGCCGACTTTCGACGCGAGCATGAGGAGACGAGTAAATACTTCTTGTTCTTCATCGACGAAGGAGAACTCCACCTGCACCCTACGGCACAACGCAAACTAAAAAATGCCCTCTTTGATCTCGCTCACGGCGGAGATCAAATATTTCTGAACACGCATTCTTCGGTACTCATTTCTGATGAGGCTAATGGGCAGATCATCTTTAAGGTAGAGAAGATCGACAAGGCAACGGACATAACGCCTATACGTCCCGATGATAAGTCTCAAATCGTGTATGAGTTGCTCGGCGGTAGCCCGACAGATCTATTGCTGCCGTGCAACTTCTTTATCGTTGAGGGCAGGAGCGAGTACGAGTTCCTTTCGCGAGTAATAGCGCGATTCTATCCCGACAAAAAGAAGATTCAAATCGTGTATGCCGAGGGAGACCACGGGCAGCAACATGAATCCATGAATGGCATCAACAAGGTACTCGTGCCGCTGTCCTCGAGCCCTGTTTACAGAGACAGGCTTGTCATTCTTTGCGATACACCCAACGGAAACCGTACGACGGACTTCGACGCTTTCAAACGCGCATATCCGCTCCTAGAAACGAATGGGCAGCTATCGGTCATACCGCACCATCATCTCGAGGAGTACTATCCAGCACCGTGGAAGAAAACGCTCACCGAGATACAAACGATGAACGGCGACAAGAGCGCGAAGGTTTTGCTTGCTCGCCAAGCTGGAGACGCTATCACGAAGGAGCAGTTTGAGACGGAGATGAGCGTGATCGTTGCTGCCCTTATGGCATGTTGGGATAGGGCGTATTAGTTACACCACAACAACGCCAAAACGCGCTGCTTCCTTACGGAAAGCAACGCGTTTTAGTACAGCTCGTTATTTTTATCGCACTTTTGACCAACTATCGCCCTTGTCCGTGCTCCTGTAGATGGCGTTCGATTCGGTGAGTGCATAGATCCGCGGATCAGATGCACTGAAAGCGATGTAGAGCACAGCTTCGCCCCCGAAAGACTCGCTGATCTTCTGCCACGC
Organism: uncultured Candidatus Saccharibacteria bacterium; assembly: GCA_964641145.1. Lineage (GTDB taxonomy): Bacteria > Patescibacteriota > Minisyncoccia > Phycocordibacterales > SBAW01 > GWA1-54-10. The sequence goes on from CAZXKI010000002.1 coordinate 10,198, forward strand.
GATGCCGCCGTCTGTACTCTTACCCATTCCTCTGAGCTTGAGCGAATACGCAAGCGCATACTCGCCGGAAAGATCGAAAGCGATCGTGCTTACGGCACCGCCCTCAAGCGATGGCGAGAGATTTTTCCACGAATCACCCATGTCTTCGCTCACCATCATTCCGTTCTTTGTTGCGGCGTACACGACACTTTCTCGCTTAGGATCGGTCGTAAGAGAGATCGGTTGCACTGTTCCCTTTGCGACTTCCCATGTCTTTCCGCCGTCGGTACTCCTCTGCAGATTGCCGAAGTAACCATAGACAATGTCCGGATTCACGCGGCTTATCGTCATGGCGTGGAAGTCGACCGGACCGTTGATGCCATTCGAGACTTTTTGCCAAGTTGCACCGCCGTCCGTGCTTTTTTGGAACCCCAGATTGCCGCCGCGTGCCGGATGTCCGCTGCTGAAGAACGTCATGGCGTCTGTCGGGTGCACAGTGAAGCCCATAAGGTCGTCTGTACCGTTGCCGACCCGCGACAGAGACGATTCGTTCACAAGTTGGAGCAAGCCGTGGTGCGTCGCAATCAGGAGCCGATCGGGATTTCCGACATCCACCGCAAGACCATGCGCATGGTCGAGTTCCGGCTCATCCGCAACGACATCCGATCCTCCTCGGGAAAGCGTCAGGACGCCGACAATAAGGATTGCCGCGAGTAGGATGCTGCCCGCTATACCAAGTGTCGATCGCATACGCTACTCGTACCAACTCGTAAGCCAGCTTCGCATCATCTCGATCTCACGAGATTGTGACGTGATGATGTTGTCGGCGAGCTCCTTCATCTCGTTGCGATCGGTCGAGGCTTGGAGCATCTGCGCCATCATGATTGCCATTTCGTGATGCGGGATCATCTGTTCGATGAACTCACGGTCGAACTCCGCGTCGGAAACGCTTTGGAGAACTGCCGTATCTCCCTCCATACCTTCCATGTGCATCATGCCCATGCTGCCCTCTGGCGGAGTCGAACTGAACCAGGACTGGTACCACGAGCGCATATCTCGATTTTCTTTCTCTTGTGCTTCGATGATGCCGTTTGCAAGCGAAAGGATTTCTGGACGCTTGGAGCGTTCGAGTGCGATCTTCGCCATCGCGATTGCGCCCTCATGGTGCGGGATCATCTGGACGATGAAGTGCTGATCGATGTTTTGACTCATCATCGAGCCGTCGGACATAATGTGTCCGCCCGATTGGGAGGCAGACGTGCCCCAGAATATGTAGCCGATGCTGACTCCAAGTATCAGAGCTACTGCGCCGACCAATAATGTGTTTCTTTCCATAACTGTTTTAGATTAGCGATGAATAAACTTAGAGACGCGAAGTTATGGCGCTTTCCGATTAAGGATTCCTTGGGAGTAAAGCTCTTGAAAAAGTGGAGGGCGAATAGGGATACGCGCTCGCATCCGATACCGTTCGTATTGCGGATCCAGTGTCGGAAAAAAGTTCAGTGATTTTATGAAAGCAAGCGCAATGCCGACAAGAAGCAATGTCTCGACGAGAATCGTCACGAAAGCGTCTTGCCAGTGCTTAATGTGAGCAAGCGGCGCGGCACACAACGCTGTTCCGCCGGGAGCAAATGGACAATCCATTTCGTGCCCCCCGTGGCTCATTATCGGCATGAACAAGCCGAAGCCTGCCATGAGTATGAAGGCAATCAACAGTACCGATGCGAGAAAAGGTTTGTTCATAGAGTTTGACGGCGAAGCAGCGCGGCATTGAAAGCGACGATGACCGTTGAGATCGACATGAACACGGCTGCAACCGCAGGTTGCAGCATTATGCCATATGCGGCAAGTGCGCCTGCGGCGACAGGCAACGCGAGCACGTTGTATCCGGTAGCCCAGAAGAGGTTCTGGATCATTTTGGAGTACGTCAGACGAGACAGCGCGATTATCTTCGGAATATCACGCGGATCGTTCTTCACCAAAATGATCCCTGCCGACTCGATAGCGACATTCGTGCCTGCACCAACAGCGACCCCGAGGTCCGCTTGCGTGAGAGCAGGCGCATCGTTTACACCGTCACCGACCATCGCGACCTTCTGACCCTGTGATTGCAAAAGTTTCACTTTCTCCGATTTTTCCTCTGGTCGCACACGTGCAAAGTACTCCTCGATTCCGAGTTCCTTCGCGACGGATGCGGCGGTCTCTTGTGAGTCGCCGGTTATCATGGCGATTTTGACACTCATTTTCTTGAGAGCTTCGACGGCTTCACGCGCTTCGGGACGAATCGTGTCCGCAACACCGATTTCCCCGATTTGTTTTCCGTCTACTTCAACAAGAATATCGTGACCACCCCTGTGTCCTACAAACACCTTTTTCCCCTCGACTGTCGCCTCAGCACCAGATGCAGGGATGCGCTTGAAGTTTTGTGCCTGTTTGACAGAAAGACCGCGCTTTTGTGCCTCGCGGACAACGGCTTTTCCAATCGGATGCTCGGAATGCGCCTCCACCGCAGCAGCGAGCGCCAGCACCTCATCGGATGTGACGGACGTAACTCCGAATGCCCCCTCGGTGAGGGTACCCGTCTTGTCGAACAGGACCGTCGTGACGTTTCGAGCTGCTTCGAGGGCAAGGCGACGCTTGATGAAGAAGCCGTTCTTCGCCGCCATAGTCGTAGAGATCGAAGCGACAAGCGGAATGGCAAGCCCGAGCGCGTGCGGACAGGCGATAACCAAGACCGCCACCAAGCGCTCGACCGCGAAACCGAATCCTTCTCCCACATACATCCATGCCGTAAACGTGATCGCTCCCGCAGTGATGGCGAGCACGGTCAGATAGAATGCAGCGCGATCGGAAAGTAGCTGCAATCGTGATTTTGAAGTCTCCGCTTCTGCGACAAGTCGCATGACTCCCGCCAAGAAAGTCTGTTCGCCGGTCTTTTCGATGCGAATACGCAGACTTCCATCACCATTGATGGAACCCGCCACAACTTCAGAATCTACGGATTTCGCTACGGGACGCGATTCTCCGGTGATGAGCGACTCGTCCACATCGGATTCACCCTCGATAACGGTACCGTCCGCAGGAACCTTGCCCCCGGGTCGTATGAGCGCGACATCACCGGTGCGAAGCTCCGCGATCGGGACAGTCATAGTCTTGCCATCCCGCACGATGTCCGCCGTATCAGGCAGGAGCTTGGCGAGCTCGCGCAGCGCCCCTTTGGCGCCCTGCACTGCTCTCATTTCCACGTAATGTCCAATGAGCATCACCGCGATAAGGGTCGAGAGTTCCCAAAAGAGCGTCATACCTTCTCTGAAGAACGTCACCCACACGCTGTATAGGTACGCGGCAGTGATCGCGATTCCGATAAGGGTCATCATGCCGGGCAAGCGCGCTACGATTTCGTCATACGCGCCCTTGAGAAAGACGAGCCCGCAATAGAAAAATACGATGCTGCCCAGAATCAGCTGCAGATAGTCCGATCCAGGAAAAGCAGGAGCGGACCATCCGAGGAATGCCTGCGGCAGATCAGAATACAGGACGATGGGGACCGTCAGCACGAGCGCGATCCAAAACTTCTTAAGGAAGTCTTCGGTATGGTGACCGGCATGTTTATCGTGCTCGTGGTTATGATGTTTTCCGCCGTGCATACTATTTTTTCTTGTGCGCGAGCTTGTAAACCTTGAGCATCTCGTCGATCGCTTTTTGCTCTTTACCCCCTTTCATCTGTTGGAGCACGTGCGTCGAGAGATGATTCTCCAGAACAAGGTCCTCCACACCGGAAAGCGCTTCCTTAATCGCACTTGATTGCGTAATGATGTCAATACAATACTTCTCATCCTCCACCATCTTTGCAAGCCCTTTAAGTTGTCCCTGAATAATGTTCAAACGACGTGATGCTTTCGCCTTGAGTTCAGGTCTCATGTCTCTATGATACCCCCAGGGGGTGTATTGTCAAAAGTAAGATTCGGTTAGGATTTGCTTTCGCTCCACTCCTGCTGCGACGAGTATATTTTTAAGCCCAAGAACAAAGGTAAGCGAACCACTGATCAGATATTCGGTGTTCGGATTGCGTGTATGTACGATGTCGCCCGTAAGCATTCGGCGATGTTTTAATTCCGGAGAGAAAAGGGATTCCTTGGTAATAAATCGCACCAGACTAAACGAAGAGTGTTGCCGCGAAAGAGCGTACAGATCATCTCCAAAGGGCATATCTTTTGAAATCTTAGCGCTATAAAAGAGTTTTATTTGTGGATAGAGGGGCAGTGACACGGCTTCTACAACAACGCTCCGCAAGGGCGTAATGCCCATGCCGCCAGCGAGAAGTACTATGTTGCTTCCCCTTGTGGGACAAAAGTTGCCCTGCGGGTCAGAGGCGAGTATTCGATCACCAGAAGTCAAAGAGCATAATCGGTTGGAAAATCTCCCGATTGCTTTCACGGTTATGGTGCATATCCCTTCACTGGGGGCACTCGACACACTGTACTGTTTGCCGAGCGTAGGACTAAGATCGGGAAAATATACGGTGAGGCACTGCCCTGGACGGTACTGTGGAATAGAACCGTCCGATTTCGCGAGGGTAAGCGTAGTCGTGGTGCATGTTTCCTGCTTCCGTGCCAGTACAATATATTCGGAAACACTGGCAAGCATGGATTTTTATGTTGCGGTCGGAGAAATGCTATGTACCTCTTCGGGCGTAAGGATAAGGAGCCCTTTGACGATTCGATCACGCAGGTTTTGTGCCACCCACGCCTTTGCATCGTCAAACTGTGGACCCTCGGTCACATACAAAACGCTCCCTTTTACCTGGTACCCATCGAAGCCTTTCCATCCGACAAGCGATACATGGGTTTCGGCAGCAATATTTTCAATCGTCTTTCTGAAGAAATAATTCATAAGCCAAATCTTTCCGTCGATGACACGGATCGTCGAGACCGGCACTACGTTAAGTCCATTCGGTCCGGTTGTTGCAAGAGCTTTGCTGTCTGCATTTAACAAAAGATCAATGATTTCGTTTGTGAGTTCCATACTATTTTCAATTAGGCTTCGCAATTAACACAGAGCTTCTTCCTGTTGAGGGTCTGTGCCGCGTTCATGCTGTGCTGGTAATAAAGCGACTTCACACCCTGCTTCCATGCCTCGATATACAGCGCATTCACGTCTTTAGTGGGAGTTTTAGGGTTAATCATGAGGTTGAGTGACTGGCTCTGATCGATATATAGCTGGCGCACCGCCGCCTGTCCGACGACGGCATACTGGTCGATCTCCGCGAACGTCTTAAACACATCCTTTTCTTCTTGCGTCAGGAACGGGAGATGCTGTACCGAACCGTCATTATCACGGACACTATGCCATGTCTCTTTGTCGTTTTTTCCTTTCTCTTCAAGCAGCTTTTCAAGAAATGGATTTTTGATCGTCACTTTCATTTTGTCGATGTCTTTCACATAGCAGTTGGACCATACTGGCTCGATGCTCTGCGAGACTTGCCCGAGAATGAACGCTGATGATGTCGTCGGAGCAATCGCCATGAGCGTAGTGTTGCGGCGACCATATCCCTTAAGAATCTCCGGTTCACCGTACAGATTTGCGAGCTCTGCGGATGCCGAATAGGCGCGCTCCTTAATCGTCTTGAAGATTTGAACATTGAGCTTTGCTGCTTCCATGCTCTCAAACGAAAGCATCTTGTCCTGCAAAAGAGAGTGCCAACCGAGTACGCCGACGCCAAGTGCACGGTTCGCCACGGCAAAGTTGTATGCCCTCTCCATAAAATGGAACGCCAGTCTGTGTTCCCTCGACTCCGAGTCGCGCATTTCTTCCAGCTTACCGATAAAGTCGGTCATGACCGCATCAAGGAAATACACGAGCGTCTCGACCGCGTCTGTTTCTTTCCACGATTCGAAGTGGAGCAGGTTGAGAGAGGACAAATCGCATACAAGCGACCAATCGGCGTTGGAGGGCAGGGCGATCTCGCTGCATAGATTGCTCGCGTAGATGCGTAACCCTTTGTCCTTGTACACGTCGACCGTGTTGTTATTCACGGTATCGGTAAAGAAAATGTAGGGGTAACCCATTTGCGAGCGACGCTGCAATACCTTCGCCCATATCGCACGTTTCGCCGTATCACCTGCGATCATCTGCTTCATCCATTCATCGCTTACACATACTGCGTGCGTGAGTTCTTGAATGGGATTTCCTTCGGTGCCGATTTCGAGGAACTCCTCGATGTCCGGGTGATCAATAGGAAGGTAGGGGGAGAAGTGTCCGCGCCGCGTAGCTCCTTGGGAGACGACATTGACGACGCCCTCAAAGAGACGCATGAAGTGCACGGAGCCAGACGAAACACCATTGTCAGTAATTGGTGCCCCTCTCCCGCGCAGAGCCCCAAAATAGCCTGATGTGCCGCCGCCAAACTTACTCATCATGCCCGCCTCGGCTTGTGTAAAGAGTATGTCTCCCATGGTGTCGCCAATGTAGGAACCGAAGCAGCTGATCGGGAGACCTTTGCGTAGACCGAAGTTCGCCCAAACCGGCGTTGCAAGCGAGTAGTACCCACGAGACATGTAGTCATAAAACTTATCAGCGAAACCCTCGATGCCGAGTATTTCCTGCGCTCGATCAGCGATGAATCTGATACGAGCTTCGGGGCTGTCTCCGGAACGGAGATATCCCTTAGCGAGAAACGTCCTACTGTTTTCATTGAGCCAGTACATATTGAAGTTAGAAAAGATCATCTTCGGTAATACTCTTGCTGCGCTTGTTGTAGTTGATGGAGCGCTTCACGAAGAAATCGCCATGCTTGGTTGCGATAACTTCATCGTCGAACCATTCGGTTTTGTCGAGCAGTTTCCCATCGGTCGGAAAGATACGCGGCAGACCAATGGAAGCGAGCGAGTTGTTGAAGCGGTTTTTAATGAACTCCTTCACAACCGCGGAGGGAATATGTTCAAGCTCTCCATCCTCGAAAATCCAATCGACGATGGCACTCTCCGCTTCAAATGCCTCGCGGCACGATTCTATGATGGACTCATTGTAGGCGTCATCGAACCATTCAGGATGCTCTTGTTTGATGATATTAATTATGTCGATACCAAAGAGACCATGTATCTGCTCCTCTTTTGAAGTTGCCTCGATCACGTTCGAGATGCCCTTGAAGATATTTTTGTACTTGTTGAACGCCATGATGATAAGGAACTGCGAAAATAGCGACACATGCTCAACAAATAGCGAGAAAAGGAGGATTGATTGCGCATAGTCACGATTATCGTCGCTCTTCGCATGTTGTATCGATTTTTCAAGATAGTTCACGCGCTTCAGAATGGCAGGCATCTCTTTTATTTTTTCAAACTCGTGATTCAGCCCGAGTATCTCAAGGAGATGAGCGTACGCATCCTGATGTCGTACCTCACTCTCCGCAAACGTGTAGCCCACGTTGCCGATCTCCGGTTTAGGTAGTTTGTGGTAGATATTCCCCCAAAATGTTTTTACCGAGACTTCGATTTGTGCTATTGCGAGCATTGCATTCTTAATTGCCGTGCGTTCGGCAGGGGTTACATGCACCTTGAAGTCTTGAATATCGCTCGTGAAGTTAAACTCCGTATGGATCCAGTACGAATGACGGATGGCGTCAACGTACTCTAATAATTCTGGGTATTCATACGGCTTGAGATTGATGCGCTTTTTGAAGATGTCGCGCTTGCGCAAGAGCGCATGCTCTTGGCGGTATAGAATGTAGGCTTTGGCGGTTGCAGGAAACTCCTCAAGCATAAGGACCCGCTCGACCTCATCTTGTACGCCCTCCACCGAAGGAATGAAGCTGTCGTCCGCTTTCTTTTTTACGGCAAGCGTTTTAAAGACGGCATCCGCGATTCTATCCGGCGCATGATCCGTGTACTCTCCGGCAGCCCGCATGGCTTTCTCGACGGCTATGGCGATCTTTTTTGTATCGAATGGCACTTTGGAACCGTCGCGTTTGATAATCTCGGTGAGGGCTGTGGATTGTACTTTGGTCATATGCGTTGGCATGTTATATTGATAATCGTCTATACATAATATCCATAGATGAGCGTCTATGAGTAAAAAATCGATGGGGATAAAGCGCCGCAACACGAAACCGGTACACGGTAAAGAAGAAAAAACATATCCGCGCCCTGCATGGGTCGAGAGCGGAGAAGAGGAGCTGTGCCCTGATTGCTTTAAAGTAGTCGGCGATAGAAGCCGTTATAATCTTGTGTGTATGCTCGGCAAAGCCAAGGAAGGCATGACAGTTGGAGAGCTTACCGATCAAGTAAAACTAAAGCAGCCGACCGTGACGCACCACCTTAACGTCCTTCGATCAGTCGATGCGGTAAAAAGCGAAGATCGCGGTAGGGAGCGCGTTTATACACTCAATCGCAATGCGCATTGTTTTGAGGATTGTAAAATCCCATATTAAGTTCTATGAACACGCTTCTTGAAATCTGGTCGCTCTTCTACTACCTTATCGTGCAGGGTTTTGGTCTTGTGCTCGCCGGAATGGCAGCGCTTGTGTTCCTGTATATCGTCCTGCGCAAGCACTACTCTCTTCGCAACACACTCCTCTTGGGGGCGTTCTTTGCCGGTGTCATGCTTTTCTTTTGGTTTCCGATTGGCGTGACGCGCAATCTCCAGTACCCGTTTGGGCTTACCACGTACGGACCAGCAGATGGTCCGGCGCTCCCTCTTAAAAATATTCTCGCGTTTTTTGGTAATCTCGATAATTTCGAGCGTGTTCCGAACATTGCACGAAATCCACTTGATGTCCCCGCTGCGACGGGGCGTGACCAAGAAACGGATGTGAGCATCGAGCTCACCGCAAAAGAAGTGCTCTCCGAAGCCGCTCCCGGCGTCATGGTGAATTATTGGACATTCGACGGCACCGTGCCAGGACCGATGCTCCGCGTGCGCGAAGGCGATACCGTATCTCTCACCCTTCATAACGATCCTTCAAGTCTCCATATGCACTCGATCGACCTGCATGCCGTCACCGGACCCGGCGGCGGTGCGACAGTTACCGATGTCATGCCGGGAGAGAGCAAAACAATGAAGTTCAAGGCGCTGAATCCCGGTCTCTACGTGTACCACTGCGCCCACCCGAACGTCGCAAACCACATGGCGCACGGGATGTACGGGCTGATTCTCGTCGAACCGAAAGAGGGATTGCCGCCGGTAGACAAAGAACTCTATGTTATGCAGGGGGAGCTTTACACTGCGGGTTCTCGCGGTACGCAGGGCTTGCAAGTTATCGATGCCGGAAGGATGCTCGATGGCAATCCTGAGTACGTGGTTTTCAACGGTAAGGTCGGATCTATATCAAAAGACCAAGTGAAAGTGCAGCAAGGAGAAAAAGTGAGGATGTATGTCGGGAACGGCGGTGTAAACCTTGTATCATCGTTCCACCTTATAGGCGAAATATTCGATACGGTGTATCCGGAAGCCTCCGTAGGCGGTGCGCTCTTTAATAATGTTCAGACAACACTTGTGCCGGCAGGTGGTGCCGCAATGGTTGAGTTCGTGGCGGACGTACCAGGCACGTATGTCCTTGTAGACCACGCCCTTGCACGAATGGACAAGGGAGCCTGGGGTACGCTTTCCGTCACAGGAGAGCCTGTGCCTGACATCTTCGACGGCACGCCGAGCGAACATCCGACCGGACACTAACTCTGCCCTCGTAGCTCAATGGACAGAGCAAGACGCTTCTATCTCGAGATTGGAGGTTCGACCCCTCCCGAGGGCGCAAAATGCCCTTACGCGCCTTGTTTATTCAGCAAAGCCTCAAGCATAGCTATATCTGTCGGGAAAAATGAGGCATACTTAGGAAGTTCTGAAAGCCAACCAATTGGGTCACCAATGGATCAAACTAAACATTCGTCGCATTTTCCTGATTGTTTTTACCGCGTCACCATAAAGGGGCTGTATGTAAAAGATGGAAAAGTGCTTTTTACCCGCGACTTTACCCACCCACTCCACAAAGAAAGTGGGGGAGAGCTTGAGTTGCCAGGTGGCGGGCTCGATTTTGGCGAAGACATGCACGATGCGCTCCGGCGCGAGGTGAGGGAGGAGATGGGTCTTGAGGTTGCGAGCATAAGTGACCAGCCGGTTTTTATATGGACAGAGAACCATGGACCAGGGAGAACCATGGACTGGTACTATGTGTGCGTAGTCGTGTTTAAAATCGATTTGAAGAACCTGGACTTTACCCCCAGCGACGAGTGCAGGGAGCTTATCTTTTTGTCCCTAGAAGAAATGCGTGCGCGTATGCCAGAAATGGCTCTGCAGATACAACCGATAGTAAAATTCTTTAAACCAGAAGATTTTGTGTAAATAAAAACCGGCGTCACGAGGACGCCGATTTGATGAGTATAAGGGTGCAGCCTGCGTTCAGTCAGGAAGTTCTTCGAAGTGGGACACTGTCTGCACTTCGGCTTCGCGACCAAACTTCTCTTGAAAGAGGGTGGCGTACACCCGCGCCCTTCTTTCGTATTTGCGGATGACGGTAATGGCAGAGCCGTCGTTGCTGAGCACGCCTCGAACTCCACCGCCAAACTGCGGATCGAGAAGCGTTATCTTAGTGGCAATGACATGAAGGCGGTTGCCTTCAGTCAGGGCACCGTCCACGCCGCCTCCGATGATATTGAAATTTCCGCGATGGAAGGGGCCAAAAGATCGCCGAATCAGAGCGTTTACTTCTTGAACAAGTACATTCATTTTTTCACCTCTCTTTCTACCTTTCGGATTTCAAAACAGCCTAAGAGATACTACAATTTTGTATCAACTTGTCAAGTATAGGGTTCTCGTTATACTTCGTTCATGCAAAGAACTATTCTCGGCCCAGAATTCTTTGACCGCCCCGCGCTTACGGTGGCACGGGAGTTACTTGGGAAATATTTGGTGCGCAAGGTGGGGCGCAAAGAAGTTGCGTTAATGATTACCGAGACCGAGGCGTATGATGGCTTTAAAGACAAAGCGAGCCACGCCTCGCGCGGGCAGACGCTGCGCAATACGCCTATGTTTGATACGGCGGGCACGATTTATGTGTACTTTACCTATGGCATGCATTGGATGCTCAACATTGTGTGCGGCAAAAAAGGGTACCCTGCGGCTATTTTGATACGAGGTTTGGCGCCCCAGAAAGAATCCTTCGAAAAAGTCCTCGGGTCTCCTGTCTCGCGCCACCCTCTTCGGGGTGGCCTCTCAGGCCAGACTTTTTCTCAAGATTCTTCTATACCTTTGCTCAATGGCCCTGCCAAACTCACTAAGTTTTTGCAGATAGACAAAACTCTCAACCACAAAGTGCTCGGTCCCAAGACTGGTTTGTGGGTTGAAGATAGGGGAGTAACTATTTCGCCAAAGCAAATTGTGCGTACGCCGCGCATAGGGGTGCCCTACGCTGGGGAGTACGCGCTTAAGCCGTGGCGCTTCGTGATAAAATCTGAAGCACATGGCACTGTTAGACGAGCTCAAAAGCCTCGGGGTAGAAACATCTGACTCTGCAGAGGTGCTCGAAAAGCTTTCTCGCGATGCGAGCCTCTTTGTGCTCAAGCCCGAAGTCGCGGTCTATCCTAAGAGCAAAGAAGATATCGCCAAAGTGGTGCAGCTGGTAACTGCAAAAAAGAAAGAGTCTCCCAAAACTCATATCTCTGTAACGGCGCGGGCTGCAGGCACCTGCATGTCAGGCGGGCCGTTAACAGATTCTATTGTGTTTGATACGACTAAATACTTAAACAAGTTTTTAGGTTTAGAGGGCATGACCGCGTGGGTTGAGCCGGGGATGCACTTTAGAGACTTTGATAAAGAGACTAAGAAGCAGAACTTGGAGCTGCCGAGCTACACCGCAAGCCGCGAGTTGTGCGCGGTGGGCGGCATGGTGGGCAACAACGCTGGCGGAGAAAAGAATTTGAAGTACGGCAAGACCGCGCGCTATGTCGAGGAGCTTGAGGTGGTTATGAGCGATGGGCAGGTGCATACGCTTAAAAATCTTGAGGGCGACGCACTCCAGCGCAAGTTGGCCGAAGAGGGGTTTGAAGGTGAGCTGTATAGAAAAGTTGCTGCGCTGGTTGGCACTCCTGAACATCGCAAGATTATTGAGGCGGCCAAACCGACGGTAGAAAAGAATTCTTCCGGCTATGCGCTGTGGGATATTGGTGACGGCAAGAATTCTCTAAACCTGGCGCGGCTTATGGTGGGCGCGCAGGGCACGTTGGGCATAACAACCAAAATTAAGTTCAAACTTGTTCATCCCAAGCCCTACTCGGCGATGACGGTGATGTTTCTTAATTCGCTTGATGGGTTAGGTGACATAATCACGCAGGTGTTGAAATATAGCCCTGACAGCTTTGAGTCGTACGACGACCACACGTTCCAGCTTGCGGTAAAATACTTCCCCGAGTTTGCCGCGCAGATGAAAGCGGGGATTATAAAGCTCGGATTCTCGTTCCTGCCAGAGGTATTTATGGTACTAACCGGCGGCGTGCCTAAGCTGGTCTTAATGGCCGAGTTTCGCGAGCATACCCAGAGCGAAGCGTTAAGAAAAGCAGAGGCGCTGGCACAGGTGATTAAGAAAAGTAATAAGAAGATTGGCGTGCGCGTGGCTAAAAACGAGGCCCAGGCCCGCAAGTACTGGACTATCCGCCGTGAGAGCTTTAACCTCCTGCGCAAAAAGGTCCGCGGCAAGCGCACAGCGCCGTTTATCGACGACTTTGTAGTGAACCCGCTTAAGTTTTCAGAATTCTTGCCAAAGCTCGAAGCGATTATGAGCACCTACAAACTGACCTACACGATTGCAGGCCATGTAGGCGACGGCAACTTCCACATTATCCCGCTGGTGGACCCGGCTGACCCGACCACGGGCAAGACTATCGATGAGCTTAGCCACAAAGTATACGACCTGGTGGTCGAGTATAAGGGCTCGATCTCGGGCGAGCACAACGATGGGTTTATCCGCACGCCCTATGTAGAAAAGATGTTTGGCCCGGCGATGTACGCGCTCTTTTACGAAACAAAGAAAATCTTTGACCCGCTAAACATATTTAACCCAGGCAAGAAGGTGGGTCTTAACTTTAGCGACGCCTTGGCGCACCTAGACTTGCCTAAAGCAGTCAAAAAATAGAGCCCCCTGGCGCGCGTGGCGCGCCAGGGGGCCTGGGTCAGACCGGATAGGGCTCAATGAGGTCCCACCGCCGATCAAAGGAAACAAAATCGATGACAGGATTCTCCGGACGATACTTGAGAGGGATGCGAAGCGAGCAGGGTCGTCTGGCGTTCCTTCCGCGGCAGGTGTCGCGCATGTGATGGGATGGCACCACGAGCGCCATACGCTTGAAGCCTGGCGTCACGACGCCGAAGATCGTCACATGATAGTTCTTGAGTGCGTCGCCGCGAACACCGGTGCTGGCATAGACCTGCTTACGTCCGGGCTTGTTCTGTGCGTTGGTGAGCCGCTGGATGGTGCAGATGACGCCGTTGATCTTCAGGGCCGATATACGATAGCCCCACGATGGATCCTTGTAGGGCACAAGTTCGACCGTGCATCCAGCTTTGCGGGCTTGCTGTGCAACCCAGTCTCGAAGCTGCAGAGCGGTTGGTATACGAACTTCTTTCAAGGGAGCCTCCTCTTGGTTCAGTTTGGTTAAGGTTCAGATTGGACAAGATTCTACAATAGTACTTACAAAAAGCAAATGTCTTAACGGAGTACAATATCTGTATGGAACCGCTCGCGAATAAAATCCGCCCGGAGACACTTGAAGAGTATGTCGGCCAGGAGCACTTGGTAGGGCCAGGGAAGCCTCTGCGTGTGGCGATAGAAGACGGACACTTGTTCTCTTTTATACTCTGGGGGCCGCCAGGGAGCGGCAAGACCACGCTGGCGCGTATTTATGCCAATGCGCTCGATGCAGAGTTTTATGAGCTTTCGGCTGTAGATGCTGGCAAGGACGATATAAAAAGAGTGGTGGGGGAGCGCGGTGCGATGCAGTTTAGTGTTAAGCCCAAAGTGCTTTTTATAGACGAGATCCACCGGTTTAATAAGGCGCAGCAGGATTTCTTGCTGCCATTTGTGGAGCGGGGCGAGCTAACCCTGATTGGCGCTACAACCGAGAACCCGAGCTTTGAGGTAATACCCGCGCTTCTCTCGCGCTGTAGGGTGTTTGTGCTCAATGAGTTTAATGAGGCAGAGATGGACGCGATTCTTAAGCGCACAAAGTTTAAAGTGCCAAAAGATGCTAAAGAGTGGCTTATTGAGATGGCCCATGGCGACGCACGCGCAGCTATAACCGTGCTTGAAAACACGCAGCGTTTCTACGGCAAAATAACCGTAGATACGCTTAAAGAATCAATACAGAGCACGCACTTACGCTACGACAAAAAGGGCGAGGAGCACTACAACACTATCTCGGCATTTATAAAAAGTATGCGCGCCTCGCAACCTGACGCAGCGCTGTACTACTTGGCGCGTATGGTGGACGCTGGTGAAGACCCGCTGTTTATTGCGCGGAGGATGGTGATATTTGCGAGCGAGGATATCGGTCTGGCACAGCCCACCGCGCTCGTGGTAGCCAACGCGGTGTTTGATGCCTGTAACAAAATTGGCTACCCAGAGGCGGCTGTAAACCTAGCGCATGGGGTGGCGTACTTGGCGCAATGTAAAAAAGACCGGAGTTCGTACGAAGGCTATTTTGACGCCGTCGATGATGTAAAAAAGTTTGGCAACCTGCCTATCCCACTAAAGATCCGCAACGCGCCTACCAAACTAATGAAAGACTTGAAGTACGGCAAGGGTTACAAAGCATACGACACCGAAAGCTTTTTGCCCGACAAACTAAAAGGGAAGAAATATTTGAAATAGAGAACCGCCGGCGACTTGTTAGGTCGTCGGCGGCTGAAGTGGCGCCCGG
>CAZXKI010000003.1:0-13513 GCA_964641145.1 uncultured Candidatus Saccharibacteria bacterium
AGTTGATTTAGTTATCGGCGCTCATCCGCATATTGTGCAGCCAGTTGAGATCTATAATAACCGCGCCATCTTTTACTCGCTCGGAAACTTTTTGTTTGACCAGGGCTTTCAGCCGGAAGTTAAGCGGGGCGTTGCAGTCCGGGTAGAGTTTGGTTCATCTACTACCGCTTTTACCCTTACGCCGGTTAATACGTTTAAAGAAGTGTCGCTCGCGGGCGCTTCTACAAGCGCGGCAGTGCTTGAGGATTTGGGTGTAGAGGGGTTCTCGTTTGAGCTCTTGCAGTGATACAATTACAGCGATGCAGGAAGATCCTAACAAAGTAACTTTCTTTGCTAAAACGAACAGCCGCGGCGAAGAAATGCCCTTTGGCATTAAGCGTAAAGACCGCGCCCGTCACATGTATGTGATAGGCAAAACAGGCATGGGTAAATCAACTCTGCTTGAGAACATGGCTATTCAGGATATTCGCAACGGCGAAGGGATGGCGTTTATCGACCCGCACGGCTCTACCGCTGACCGGATTATGGAGTACGTTCCCGCGCATCGCGTGAAAGACGTGCTGTACTTTGCGCCGTTTGATATGGACTATCCTGTCGCCTTTAACGTGATGGAGGACGTGGGGTACGACAAGCGTCACTTGGTGGTGTCAGGCCTCTTGTCAGCATTTCGTAAGATCTGGGTAGATGCGTGGAGCGCCCGTATGGAATACATTCTTTCGAACACGCTTCTCGCGCTTTTGGAGTACGAAGGCGCAACACTTCTTGATGTTAACCGCATGCTCGTTAACAAAAGTTTTCGTAAGCGTGTAGTCGACAATATTAAAGACCCGGTAGTGCGCGCGTTTTGGGTAGAAGAGTTTGCCGTATATACCGACCGGTACACCCAAGAGGCAACGCCGGCAATTCAAAACAAGATCGGCCAGTTTACCTCAAACCCGCTCATCCGCAACATTGTCGGCCAGCCCAAGTCCTCATTTGATCTGCGTGAGATGATGGACCAAAAGAAAATCATCATCATCAACTTGTCTAAGGGGCGGGTGGGGGAGGTAAACGCGACGCTTCTGGGAAGCATGATTGTTACCAAGATCTATTTGGCCGCAATGTCTCGCGCCGATGTCTCAGCCGCTACGCTTGCAGCGCTTCCATCGTTTTATTTCTACGTAGACGAGTTTCAGAGCTTTGCCAACGAGTCATTTGCAGATATTTTGTCCGAGGCGCGTAAGTATAAGCTCAACCTTATTATTGCTCATCAATATATTGAGCAAATGGAGGAAGAGGTGCGTGATGCGGTGTTTGGCAACGTAGGCACCACGATCGCCTTCCGTGTGGGCCCGTTTGATGCAGAGGTTCTAGAAACTATTTTCCAGCCACAGTTTACTCAGACAGACCTAGTAAACCTGGGCTTCGCTCAGATTTATCTAACCCTGATGATTGACGGGGTAGGTTCTCCTCCATTTTCGGCTACGACGCTTGCGCCGTTTGATCCGCCGCCACAAACGCTTACCGAACAGGTTATACACAGCTCCCGCACTCAATACGCAACGCCTCGTGCGCAGATTGAAGCTGCGCTCGTAAAATGGCAGGAAAGCGACCCGGTTGTGGCTGAGGCGCCAAAACCCAAACGCGACTACTCCTCTTCACGGTCTTCGGCGCCACGTTCCAGCTCTAGCTCAAGCTCCAGCTCAAGTTCTTCCTCTCGATCTACAGCCCCCTCTTCTTATCGTGAAGCTGAACCTCGT
Organism: uncultured Candidatus Saccharibacteria bacterium; assembly: GCA_964641145.1. GTDB lineage: Bacteria > Patescibacteriota > Minisyncoccia > Phycocordibacterales > SBAW01 > GWA1-54-10. The sequence goes on from CAZXKI010000003.1 coordinate 1,740, forward strand.
GCTCCTCAGGCTCCTGCGCCACAGCCTTCGGTCAGTCGGGCCCCTGAAGCGCGTGAGGTGCAGGCAAAGGCAATAGGCGAGACAGTTGCTCACGAGCATGCCATAGCCACAAGCAGGGCAATGAGTGATGAAACCCCTATGCCGCCGCCTGCGCCAAGGCAGGAACGGCGCGAGCGTCCGCCTCATCGAGATAGTTCGCGTTCACAGGGAGAGCAAAAGCCAAAACCCTCAGCGCCTCCTCTAGAGGGCTCTAAGAGCCTGCGGGACGCGCTTCAAGCGGTAACTGGGGAACGTGCGCCGGGGCCGCCTCAGCATGCGCCTGATCTTAAGGCTACGCTCACCACTGTTGCGCCAACCGCAGTAGTTCCGCCTCGCCAGCCTCCTAAGCATTCTCCCGCTGCGCTGCCCGAAGACGAGTTGCGTGCCATGCTTGCTGTGGATGAAATCAACGACGACCCTAATCAGTAGTCTCGGCGTCCTTCTATTTGCCGCACTCCCTGTTCATGCACAGGCGGCAGTTCAAATTACTGAAGTCATGTATGATCTCGAAGGCGCTGACGGGGGATTTGAGTGGATAGAAGTTACTAATACGGGCTCGTCTGCGGTTGACATTGGACCGTGGCGTCTGTTCGAAGGCAATACCAACCACAAATTAAAATTGGTGACAGGACAGAGTCCTGTACTTGCGCCAGGGGCTTCTGCAATAATCGCTGACAGATCAGAGAATTTTTCCTCTCACTGGCCAAACGTTGCATTGGTTTTTGATAGTGCGTTTTCACTCTCAAATACCGGGGAGCAGTTATCACTGAAGAATGGGGCAGAGATGGTAGATGAAATGTCGTACACATCAGAGTTGGGGGCAAAAGGAGATGGCGGCTCATTGCACAGACAAGGTGCGTCGTTTGTAGCCGCGCTTCCAACACCAGGCGTGTTTCCAGGCGAACTGCGGTCAGTGCCAGCAAAACAAACTGCTGCTCCTACAAATACAAAGAGCCCCGCCGTCCAAAAAGAGTCGGACAAGAACGCTGCTCCAGCTCTTGGTAACGCTCAACTGGCCGCAGCGGGAACCGCCCCTTCAAACTCCTTATGGCCTTGGCTTATCGGGCTTGTAAGCATTATGGGGCTTGGTATTGCAGCAGTATTCTTGGCAAGAATGCAGGAACCCATAAAAGAAACTATTGACCCTGGTAGTGAGTTTGAGTTAATTGATTAATTCTAAAATCTATTGCAAAATAAAAATCTCATGGCCGAAAAGATCGCGGTGGTAACTGGTGGCGCAGGCTTTGTCGGCTCACACTTATGTAAACAGCTGGTGGAAGAAGGTTATCGAGTAATTTCTCTTGATAACTACTTTACGGGAATGTCAGAAAATCATGTAGAGGGAGTTGAGTATCGAGAGGGTCACACGAAAGATATAGACGCCCTTATTCCGGAGTCTCCGGATCTTCTGTATCATTTGGGAGAATATTCGCGCGTAGAACAAAGCGTGTTGGAAGCCGAACTTGTATACGACTTGAATGTGGTTGGCACTGCGGGGGTTTTGGAGTTTTGGCAAAAACACCGCTGTAAACTTGTGTATGCTGGCTCTTCTACCAAATTTGGAGATGGAGGTTTGGCGCGTCATACGAGTCCATATGCATCAACAAAAGCTGAAAATACAGAGCGAGTAAAACAGATGGGGCAAGAGCTGGGGCTCCCTTATGCCATTACATATTTTTATAACGTGTTTGGGCCTGGCGAACGATCAGGTATTTACGGAACTGTTGTAGAAACGTTTAAACAAACCTATTTAAGTGGCATGCCTATGGCTGTGACAGCCCCAGGTACTCAAAAGCGTAACTTCACTCATGTGGAGGATATTGTGCGCGGCCTGATTCTCGTAGGGGAAAAAGGTGAAGGGGACGAATACGGTCTTGGTAATGATCAAGAATTTACCATTCTAGAATTAGCCCGTCTTTTTGGAGGAGACATAGTGATGATGCCAGAACGTAAGGCAAGTCGTAACGAGTCGTCGCTTCATACTGAAAAAACGCGCGCGTTGGGGTGGTTGCCCACTCGCACCCTTGCTGCCTATGTAGAAGAATTTAAGAGAACTCACGACCGAGGTCGGCAAAAAGAAAAGCGTGTGCTTGTATACTCGACTACATTTTTCCCTATAGCTGGCCCAGCAGAAGAGGCTCTGTATGAGCTAATGGAAAGACTGCCCCGGGTGCATTTTGACGTTGTAACCTCTGCCTTTGCTAAAGACTTGCCCCGTGTTCCTCTTAAGAATGTTACGGTACATCGAGTGGGGAGAGGGCGACCTACTGATAAGTATTTACTCCCGTTACTTGGGTATCGGCTCGGTCGCAAACTACATAAAAAGCATTCTTACTTGTTTATATGGGGTCTCATGGCTAGCTATGGTTCAATTGCAGCACTTTTGCTTAAGTGGCGCACCAAAGTACCGTTTCTAGTAACACTTGCCGACCAAGATCTTCGCCAGGCTTCTATGTTTGCTCATGCAATACTACCACTTATATTAAACGGCGCAGATCAGGTCTACGGTATCGACTTGGCGCAAGAAAAACATGCTTCATGGCTACGTAACAACATGCCACTGCGACGCTCTATTGGGGCAGGAGATGCGTTTGCAAACCAGCTACGGTACGCATACGTTGATATTCTGTTGAAGAAATTGCATATATGAAAAGAATCCTTATCTTCTCACTCGCATATTACCCGCATGTAGGTGGGGCAGAGGTTGCAGTGAAGGAAATTACTGACCGCATAGCGCCGAATGAGTTTGAGTTTCATATGGTGACGATGCGCTTTACTCGTTCTGAGTTAGCGGTAGAAAAGATAGGGAATGTACTTGTGCATCGTATTGGCCCGGGGGGCAGGCTGGGTAAATTTATTTTTCAATTCCGCGCGTTTTTCAAAGCAGCGGTGCTTCACAGGAAGTATCGCTATAACGCTATGTGGGCTCTTATGGCGCACTCAAGTGGAGTGCCTGCAGGGCTATTTAAAACGTTCTATAAAAAGGTCCCGTACATTCTTAACTTACAAGAAGGAGATCCGCCTGAAGAGATAGAGCGCACGATGCGTCCTCTGTGGCCTTTGTTTGTGCGTGGATTTACTCAGGCTGATATAGTGCAGTCCCTTTCTGCCTTTCTTGCGGCGTGGGCGCGTCGCATGGGGTACGTGGGACCGATTGAAATTATTCCGAATGGTGCAGACCTGCAGCGTTTTGTGGGAGAGTCTGTATTACACGAGGGAACGATTTTAATTACGACCTCGCGTCTGGTACACAAAAATGCAATAGACGATGTGATTCGTGCACTAGTGCACCTGCCAGTCACTGTGCGATTTAAAATTTTAGGCACGGGACCTGATGAGCGCATGTTGCGCTCCTTGGCCAAGGAAGAAAAAGTAGAGAGTCGGGTTGAGTTTCTTGGGCATGTTGATCATAAAGATATGCCGGCTCATCTGCATGGATCAGATATTTTTATCCGTCCCAGCCGCTCAGAAGGCCAAGGTACCTCTTTTATTGAAGCAATGGCGGCAGGACTTCCTGTTATAGCAACTCAAGAAGGTGGTATTGCCGATTTTCTGTTCGACTCTAAACGCAATCCTGAAAGGCCGTCGACCGGATGGGCAGTTGATAAAGATAATCCTACGCAGATCGCTGAAGCAGTTACACGTATTCTGACCGACAAAGAGCAGACGGCTACAACGGTGAAGCATGCGAAAGAAATGGTGTATGAGCGCTATCAGTGGGACCATATCGTACGGGACATAAAGGAAAAAGTGTTTCATCGTGTCTGTAAGAATTGAACTAGACTCGTAGTCTCGCTAGACTTGCTTTAGACGCACACAGGCTTAAACGAAGGAGTAGTGCTATGGATGCACGTACCTGCCTTATCATTCCGCCGTCGCCATTTTTGCTCGACGAGCGGGTATTCCCATTTTTGGGAATTCTCAAGGTTGCTGCTGCGCTTGAACGAGCTGGACAGCAAGTGGAGGTGCTCGATCTCTCAGGCTACAAGAACTATCTCGAAGCGGTTGTCGCGTACGCGCGTTCCACTGCTTCGACCGTGTTTGGCATTACGGCTACGACGCCGCAAATGCCAGCTGCGACTCATATCGCCGAAGCAATTCGAGGCGTGCGTTCCGACGCTCGTCTGGTGCTGGGGGGTACGCATGCAACTCTCGTTGCGGCTTCGCTCAAAAGCGACAATAAGCGGGGCCGTATTGGCCGTGCTCATCGCGCTTTCGCGCAACTCGAGCGCTACTTCGACGTCATTGTTTCAGGGGATGGGGAACGAGCAATCTTCCTCGCGCTTCAAGACTCGCCGCCGAAGTTCATCGACGCCGACAACAGTAAAGATCCGACATTGTTCCTCAAGAACAATGTGCCGGAGCTTGAGTCTGTCTTTCCGGCCCGGCACCTTATCGATATGGAAAGTTACCACTACCAGATCGAGGGCCGGCCGGCGACCTCTCTCATTGCCCAGCTAGGGTGTCCGTTCCCTTGTGGGTTCTGTGGGGGACGGAAGTCGCCCATGCTGCGACATATCCGTACGCGCAGCAGTGAGAGCATTGTCGAAGAGATGAAGCAGGTTTATGGCCAATACGGCCACCTCGGCTTCATGTTCTACGACGATGAGCTCAACGTGTCGACTTCGATGGTTGAACTCATGCAATCGATCACTCGAATCCAGAGAGACTTGGGGGTGGAGTGGCGATTGCGCGGATTCATCAAGGCTGAGCTCTTCACCGAGGAGCAGGCTGAGGCGATGCGTGAAGCCGGCTTCCGCTGGATCCTGGTAGGGTTTGAGTCCGGGTCACCTCGGATACTTGAGAATATCCGCAAACAAGCCACTCGAGACGATAATACCCGTTGTATGGATATCGCTCGGCGGCATGGTCTCAAGGTCAAGGCGTTAATGTCTCTTGGGCATCCGGGCGAATCTGCGGAAACAGTGCAGGCTACTCGCGATTGGCTGCTTGAGGTTCAACCTGCCGACTTCGATGCCACCATCATTACTCCGTACCCCGGCTCGCCCTACTACGACGACGCCGACATGATGGAGGAAGGTGTGTGGAGATACACCGCACGTAACGGCGACAAGTTGTACGAGCGCGAAGTGGACTACACTGAGGTAGCCGACTACTACAAGGGCAAGCCCGGAGAGAACTATGTTAGTCATGTTTGGACTGACGCTCTGACCTCGGACGCTTTAGTTCGAGTGCGTGACGCACTTGAACAGGAAGTACGGGAACAGCTCAACATTTCCTTCAATCCGAGCGCACCCGCCATGCTCTACGAGCATTCAATGGGGCAGACAGCTTTCCCCACACGTATGCTGCGTAGCAGTGCAATCAATGACCTCCCCGGGTAAGACCGGGGAGGAATTTTCTTTATGACGTTATGATAGGATGCCTAATATGCCAGTAAAGATTTTTTTAGCGCCAATCGATATGCGGGGGCGAGGTATTATGTTGGATAATACTAATCCTAAAGTCCAAGGCGAATTCACCAAGGTTGCCCTCACTGACTCTCTAGAAGAGTCTGACTATATTGCACTTCCTAAATCTATTAACAAAGTACGTGATGCACAAGATGCTATCTCTAAAGGAAAAGCTTTTGCTAAGGCACACAATAAACCACTGATCATCTTTTATTACGGGGATCACTCATATAAAGAGCATGTGTCAGACGCTATTTCTTTCAAATGGTCTGCGCATCGTCAGGATAAACTTCCCGTTGAAGTTATTATTCCAGTTTTTATTTCTGATTTAGCGAAAGAGCGAGAGATTGTATGGCGACATAAAAGTGCAAAGCCTAGTATAGGCTTTTGCGGATTCGCAAGTTTTCCTTCGCTTAAAACTGCATTCAGGTATCATGTAGAAAACCTGCGGTTGAATGTGTGGTCAGTAATAACTCTGAATCCGGAAATCCGGGCGCGCAAACGGGGACTTTATTTTAGGCGCAAGGGAATGCGGCTCTTAAAGAAAGACGCTCTCCTAGAAACACATTTTATTGTGCGGTCGGCATTTTTTAATCAGGTCCAGGCACCACCGCAAGACCTACGTAATGAATATTTAGATAACTTACAAAACTGCGACTTTGTACTTGCGCCCAGGGGCGATGCTAATATTTCCACTCGATTTTTTGAAGCCCTATCGCTAGGCCGCATTCCTGTCCTCATAGACACAGACTGCGTTCTTCCGTTAGAGAAACATATCGATTACAGCAAATTTATTGTACGAATACCGCACATAGAAATGCACACTATGTCAAAGAAGTTACTTGAATTGTACGACTCAATTTCTGACGAAGAGTTTATTGAAATGCAAAAGCGTGCAAGAGAAGCTTATATACGTTATCTGGAAGTGGGTCCTTTCTGTGATTTTGTATTTCCAATTCTCAAAAACGAGGGTCCAGAAATGTTGTAGACTGTACTTATGCGTTACCTGCTGGTTGGCATTTTGGCGATTGCGATTGTATTAAGGTTAGTTGGCATTCGATTCGGCCTCCCCTTTGATGTGATGGGGGACGAGTTCGTTCATATTTTCACCGGCTTTACACTGCTTGAAGAAATGACGTTGCGGGCAACGTCCCCTTTGTCATACGTTCCCTCTCTTTTTGCTATTACCATGCTGCCTTTTGTGGTTGGTTTTGGTGCGCTCGGTATGGTGTTGGGTGCGTTTGATGGCCTGGCGGCCTTTAAAGAGTTTGCGGTCATGAATGCGACAGACTTTCTGTCTATTGGTCGTGTTATTTCTGCACTCTTTGGAGTGTTGTTTGTGTATTTGATTTATAAAATTGCACGGCCGCTTGCAGGCTATTGGCCGGCCATTATTGTTACGATACTTGCGGCACTCGATTTCTGGTTAATACACGAGTCTAATAAGTCGCATTTTTGGATGCCTGCAACTACTCTACTTACCCTTGGGGTATACTTCTTACTTCGGTTGGCAGAGACGGGCCGCTTTAAATACTACTGGGGTGTGGTTGGGTCAATGGCGTTCGGGATCTGGATGGGGTTCTTCCCGATCATACTTGCGCCATTTTTTGCACTTGCTCACCTGCATGCGCCGGCACGTACATTCCGTTACTTTTTATACTCAACGATAGCGCTCATTGCTGCGTTTTTGGCTATTGCGTGGCTTAATCCGCTGAGCATTCTTAAGCAGTTTGGTCGCGCTATTCGCAGCGCATTGGATGTAGTGGGCATAGACGTGTTTCCACAGTTTGTGGGGCCAAGCGATAACCCAACTGACCCGCTGCAGAACTTATATTTCCTGCTTCATACCCTCTTTTTCGATAATCCGTTTGTGTTTGTGTTGGGGGTCGTGGGGTTTGTGTTGTTGGTGTATAAGCTTTCTTGGCGCTCGTTTACAGTACAGCTCATAGCAGGGTTATTTGTAGCTTATTTAGGAATGGCGCTGTTTATCTGGCCACACCCTGACCACCGCTACATCTTGCCCCTTATCTTGCCACTGTTGATTGGTACTTCTTACACGCTCTCTGTGTTGTATCAGAAGTTTTATTCGCGGCCCTGGGGGAAGCCTGCCGCAGCAGTGTTAGCGGTGCTCGTGATAGGGTACTCGCTCTACCTTACCGCATCCTACGGAGCGCTTCTTCTTAAGTCTGATACCCGCATTCTTGCGCGGGAATGGATCTTTGAACATGTCCCTAACGGTACTGCAATCTACACCGACGCAGTGTACTTTGACCTGCCAAAGAGCAGGGAGGCGATAGAGTATTATGCCAAGGTGCTGCCTGAAGCGCTGCGTGCAAAAGACCGTACGGCACGTACGTTTACTGACGATCGTTTCCCGCAGCCCGCATACTTTGTGATTGAGAACCGATACGGAATCATGCCGGTGCTCAAAGATCTCAAATATACGTATATGGTTGTAGGTTATTTTGATCCCGCAAAACGCAAAGAAATACCTGCTGGCTTTGAGCGTGTAGCGGCCTTCTATGCAGGTGACCCAGATAAGCCAGCTGACGACCTCTTGATTAACCCAAGCAATATCTTTACAGCGGTGGGGAGTGTGTCCCGACTGGGTCCCCATGTTGAGATTTACAGACGCGTAGAGTAGGATGAGCTTGTGAAGCACGAGGGAAATCCATTCCTGTCAATCGTTATTCCGGTCTACAATGAACGGGAAAGCCTTCCGCCTCTTTATGAGGAACTCAAGGCAGCTTTGGAGCCTCTCCCTCCAAGCGAGATTATTTTTATTGACGACGGCTCCCGAGACGGCTCGCTTGAGGTGCTCAAGTCTCTTCCTGATGTGTCTGTATTTTCTTTTGTGCGCAATTATGGGAAATCAAAAGCGCTTGAGCTTGGGTTTAGAGAAGCCCGCGGCAACTACATCATTACACTTGATGGTGATCTGCAAGATGATCCTGCAGAGATTCCTCATTTTCTCCAAGCGCTCGAAAGCGGCGATGATTTAGTGACAGGATGGAAGGTGCATCGTAAAGATCCGTTTGAGAAGCGCTTCGTTTCCAAAATAGCAAACGGTGTCACACGTGCACTTGCAGGAAGTCCGGTGCATGACATGAACTGTGGATTCAAGGGGTATCGCGCCGAGGTCGCAAAAGGTCTGCAATTTTTTGGTGACATGCACCGCTACATTCCTGCGGTTGTGTTGCATCAGGGTTACCGGGTAAGCGAGATCCCGATTAATCACCGCGAGCGCAAATTCGGTCGTTCGAAGTATGGTGTCTGGCGCTTGTTTGCCGGTTTCTTTGATCTGTTAACGATTCTTTTCCTCAGACGATTTTTTGACCGCCCTATGCATTTCTTTGGGATAACCGGCATGCTTTCGGGAGGAATAGGCGGTATTATTCTTATCTACCTTGCGTGGCTTAAAGTTGGGGCAGGAGAGGCTATCGGCAGCCGTCCGCTCTTGTTTTTGGGCATACTGCTGGTTGTAGTGGGCTTCCAGTTGCTCTCACTTGGTTTGCTGGGTGAACTAGTGGTTCGTCAGGTGCCGCAGGCAGCCATTCCACTGCGTTATAAAAAAACATCCTATGACTCAACACAGTAAATATCAGAACAAAAATCCTTTGCATCAATTTTTCCTGCAACGCTTTCTTGCACACATAACTGTGGCAGTAGAGAAAACAGGCGCAAAGAATATTCTTGACGCGGCGTCAGCACAGGGGTATGTAATTGGATATTTGAAAGAGCGTACTCAAGGCCTTTCGTTTGTGGGAGTTGATATTGATGTGCCCGCTTTAACTGAAGCCCGAGCTGCGTTTCCGGATGTTGAGTTTAAAGAGGGAGATATTACGGTATATCAACATCCGTCCCCGGTAGATTTGGTACTTGCTCTTGAAGTGTTTGAGCATATCGAAGGGCCCGAGCGTGCATTTCGAAATCTAGCAAAAGTAGATTCAAAATATTTCTTGTTTAGCGTGCCTCATGAGCCTTTTTTCCGCCTGATGAATTTTCTTAGAGGTCGGCATTGGCGACGACTGGGCAACCATCCAGAACACGTTAACCTGTGGAGTAAGAAGCGTTTTCGCCGTGACCTCGAACCCTATTTTGAGGTTATAGAAGATTACAGCAGCTTCCCGTGGATTATCTACCTCGCGCGCCGCAAGTAATACCAATGCAGATGTTTATACTTAAGCTCCTTGTTACCGCAGCGCTGCTCGGGCTTCTTTTTGCTGCAGTGGACCTTGGCGCTGTGTTCGCTCACCTACAGGATGTGTCTGTGTGGGCGCTTATTCTCGCGGCAGGATGTTCAATAGCGGCAACCTTTGTCAGTACTCTGAGGTGGTCTCTGCTGTTACGGGCTCAACATAGTACAATCGGCCTTTGGCGGTTGTTTGCGTACAACTGCTCTTACACCTTCTATTCAATTGTGTTGCCTGGGGGCAAAATGGCTGCAGAGGCAGTGCGCGTATATCAGGTCGCGCGCGATGCTCACGATGAGTCTGTGCGGTCAAAGATTATAGTTCCAACACTTTTTGATCGAATCACGGTAGTGTTTTCAGCAGCTTTAATTTCCGCACTTTTCTTTGTAGTAGTGGGATTTGATATGTTTGCAGAGCTTCCGTACTGGTTTCCGTATGCAGGAATAGGCTTAGTTGCACTCATCGCGCTCAGTGTGTTTTTGCCGCTTGAGCGGTGGTTAGGTTTTTTCGCCCCCTCTCTGAGGGGTTCAGTTAATCAGCCTGCTTCTACTGTTGCGGATGCGGTGAGACTGTATCGTGCAAAGCCCGCAACTCTTCTCTTGGCTATGGTGCTAAGCATGCTCATGCTTGCAGTCATGAGTATGAGTACTTCTATCATTGCTTCTGCACTTGGGGTTGCTGCGAACTTTTGGGTAGTGTTTGGGGTGGTGTCGGTGAGTATGGTTGCAGCGTTTTTGCCGCTGACTATAGGGGGCATTGGCGTTCGTGAGGGAGTATTTTCTTACTTGTTTTCAACAGCCGCTGTTGTACCTCTTGAGGCCGCAGTCTCGATCGCCCTGATTACCCTTATCGCATCCCATGTCGTCACTCTGTTTGGAGGTTTGGTAGAATTTCATCGTCACTTTCTACGTAAAAAAATATGAAAACCATAGTGTTAGCTACCGGTATATATCCTCCAGAAGTAGGCGGTCCTGCCACCTATGCTAAAGAACTGGTAGATGGCCTGCCGGAGCGGGGTGTACGTATTGTGCTGGTGAAGTTCAGCGATGTGCGTCATCTGCCTAAACTTCTGAAGCACTATGCGTACTATCGCCGAGTATATAAAGCTTTGAAGAAGGCAGACGGGGTGCTGGCGCTGGACCCAGTTTCGGTCGGGCTGCCAGCCATGAGAGCGGCCAAGAAATTACATAAGCCTTTTTTGGTAAAGATTGTAGGCGATTATGCGTGGGAGCAGGGTGTACAGCGGTTTGGAGTAACTGAAGACCTGGATGATTTTGTAGCTAAGCAGCAGCCTTCAGTTGCGGTGCGCATCTTGCAAAAGATTCAAACAAAAGTAGCTCTCGCTGCGGACTGTGTGGTGGTGCCTGGGCCGTACCTTAAAGAAGTCGTCCAGCAGTGGGGTGTAGCAGGAGAAAAGATTACAGTCATTAATAACGGCATTAGTATTCCAGAGCATCTGCCTGACTATAAAAAAGAAGAGCATGTGTTTCTCGTAGTCTCGGCTGGTAGACGCGTGCCGTGGAAGGGCTTTGAAGCGATAGAGCATATCGTACAGAAACACACAGAAGAAGGGTGGCGGGTAGAGATACTCTCAGGGCGTCCGCGTGAAGAAGTGTTGGGAGCCATGAAAGCCGCTGACGTTTTTGTGCTTAATTCGCGCTATGAAGGTTTTCCTCATACGTTAGTGGAAACTATGACGCTTGGCACACCAGTGGTTGCATCAAATACTAAAGCCCATCAGTATTTGGTGGGGAACACAGGCCTCTTGGTGCCTTTAGGGGAAGAAAATGAGACTGCTCTTGAGCGTGCATTAGTGCACATTGTCGCTGACAAGGCGGCGGCTCGTGAGCGGGCACAAAAAGGTCAAGAACGTATGGGTCAATTCAAACTTTCCTTTATGCTCGACAATACGGCCAACCTTCTCAAATCGCTATGAAGGTCCTTGCTATAAGCGGCGACAACAAGTTTGCACCTGGGCATCCACGATATGACCTGCAGCGAAGCGCTGTTGAAGAGCTTGGTTGTGTGTATGTGGGCCGTGGGAGTATATGGCCGCGGATACCTAAAGAAAAGTTTGATGTAGTAACTGCACAAGATCCGTTTCTAAGAGGCGTATTTGCCTGGCGCG
>CAZXKI010000003.1:13523-23431 GCA_964641145.1 uncultured Candidatus Saccharibacteria bacterium
GGGCGGCCGGTCCGCTTCAAGCTCTGCGCCGACGGAGAGGACATCATGTTTTCGTGCAAACCGTAGCCCTCCTGACGGCCTGGGCGCTGCTCGACGCCTTGGTGCTCGTTTTAACGTGCAGGTACATGCGGACTTAGATGCCCAGTCGTGGTGGAAGCATGTCTTGGCTGGTATGGTGCTGCGTCATGCTGACTCGGTGCGCGTAGTGTCAGAAAAAACTAAAGCACAGGTGGAGCGTATGGGCGCACTGAATGTTTCCGTGTTGCCGGTGTATGTAGACCCATCTCGTTTTAAAGCAGTAACGCGTCGCGAACACGAAGGAAAGAATATACTTTGGATCGGGCGTTTTGAGGACGAAAAAGATCCGCTCCTAGCCATAGAAGTCTTAAAAGAAGTGCTTAAAGAAGAGCCCTCGGTCAGACTTACCATGTTGGGTGATGGAAAGTGGAAGCAGGTGTTATCTGATGCGGCGGCACAGCTGCCAATTGTTGTGCCTGGCTGGCAAGACCCCGTTCCTTACTTTGAAAACGCAGACGTAGTACTCTCCACTTCTCCAGCAGAAAGCTTTGGCGCAAGTATTGTAGAGGCTCTGGCGGCAGGTGTACCCGTTGTTTCTATGGACGTAGGTGTTGCAAAGGAGGCGGGGGCATTAGTAGTGCCGCGTGCGCAGTTAGCCCAAGCAGTAGTGGGTGCATTAAAAAATAATGCGAAGGGAGAGTTGAAGATTAAACTTCTGACAAAAGAAGAGTGGCTCGCGGAATGGAAGAAGGCCTTATGAAAAAATTGCTTATTTGTACTCAAGCTGTAGATCGCAATGACCCGACGCTCGGGTTCTTTCATACCTGGATCGCAAAATTGGCAGAAGAATATGAGCAGGTAACCGTTTTTGCGCTGCGAGTTGGTGACTATTCTTTGCCAAAAAATGTAACGGTAGTGTCGCTTGGCAAGACTCGTGTTGCTCGTGCGTGGAATCTCCTCAACTATTCTTTTGCCTTGCGCCACGACTACGACGCAGTGTTTGTGCACATGAGCCAGGAGTTTGTTTTGTTTACGGGTTGGCTGTGGCGACGTTTAGGGAAGCCTATATATCTATGGCGCAACCATTATGCAGGCAGTGTGGCTACCGACCGAGCGGCGCGTCAGTGTAAAAAAGTCTTCTGTACGTCGAAGTCTTCATATACGGCACAGTACTCGAACACAGTGTTAATGCCTGTCGGTGTAGATACAGAGCATTTTACCCGATTGCCGCAGGTGTTGCGTGATCCGCGAAGCGTACTCTTCTTGGGCCGTCTTACTCCTGCTAAACGGCCACATCTTTTACTTGAGGCCCTGCATATCCTGCAAAAAAGAGGCGTGACATTTGATGCGCTTTTCTGCGGCGCTCAGGCGCCGCAAGACAGGCTATACATCCAAAAGCTGGAGAACATGATAAAAGAGTTTGGATTGTCGCGAAGCGTGCGTGTACAGCCTGGCGTGCCGCTTGCTCAAACGCCAGAGCTTTTTAACCATTACGCCATGTTTGTAAACTGTTCGCCTTCGGGGATGTACGACAAAACACTATTTGAAGCCGCAAGCTGTGAGTGCGCAGTGGTGGCGTCGAGTAAGGACTTTGCAGAATTAGTGCCAGCCCGCTTTATCTTTGAAGACGGAAATGCAGAAGATTTGGCGAATAAACTTGGAGACCTGCTCAAACTGTCTCTACTAGACCAGCAGGGTATCGGCTCTCAGATGCGCAATAGTGCTCGGCAGCACAGTCTCTCTGCGCTTATGAGCAAACTACATGCAGAAATGCAGTAAACTTTATGCAGCCCTTACTCTTTATTATTAATAGGTTGTCGGTGGGCGGCGCTGAGCGTCTTCTTATAGACGAGCTGCATGAGCTGCATCGTCGTGGCATTAAGGTTCATCTCGTTACGCTGCACAAAGAAGGGCGTACCAGCTTGCTGCAAGAGCTCAACATTCCTCAAGAATGTATACATACTTTGAACGTGGGGAGCTTGTTCGACCTTGTGGGCTGGGTGCGGCTTGTACGGTTCATGCGGACGCTCAACCCTCGGACGGTGGTGTGCCATCTTTGGTATGCCAACACGGTGGGGCGCATTGCTGCAAAGCTGGCACACGTGCAGAACGTTATTGTGTTTGAGCATAATGTGTACGATCGTGTAAAAACACGCAAACAGCTTTTTATTGATACACACTTACAGCGTTGGGCTAAGACCATTGTTGCTGTTTCAGAAGAAGTAAAGAACTCGCTGATAACGCATGGGATTTCAGGGCAGCGTATTGCTGTATTGTCTAACGCGATAGACGCGCGTCGGTATCAAGAAGCCGTAGCTGTGGATCTTCGTGCTGCCTATGGGCTTCCAGAGGATAGCGTTGTGTTGCTTGCCGTGGGCCGCCTCACTCGCCAGAAAGGCATCGATGTCTTAGTGCGCGCACTGGTTTTACTGCCTAAAACAGTACATGCGGTTATATTGGGTGTCGGAGAAGAGGAAGAGTCTCTCCGTGCCCTGGCAAAAGACTTAGGAGTAGAGTCTCAAATGCATCTAGTCGGCATACGTCACGATATCCCCGCAGTGCTCAAGGGGGCCGATTGCCTGGTTATGCCTTCTAGGTGGGAAGGGGAGCCCATTGTCTTGCTTGAGGCTCTTGCCGCAGGTGTGCCGGTTGTAGGGAGTGATATTCCGCCTTTGAGGAAAGTGATTATAGAAGGGGTAAACGGCTTTCTGTCACCTAGTGAAGACGCAGCTCTCTTGGCTGAAGCGGTAAAAAAGGGTATCGAAGGTTCTTTAAAAAAGAACGCACCCTCGCTGCCTCCTGATCGAACTATTGAGCGCCATGTTGACGGGCTTCTAGCCCTCGTGCAGTAATAACTCTATGTCAGATCGAAAGCTCAACATAGCGCTCATGACTCACACGTTCGACAACCGTCGCGGCATGGGTACCGCCACGGTTGCGCGCAAGGCAACAGAACAGCTTATAGCAAGCGGGGAGTTTAATGTAACTCTGGTGCATTTTGATACAACTGACGATCCGATTTATAAAACGACACGCGAGATACTTGTACCATTTTTGCCAAAACTGCCTTTCGGCACGCGTTTTTTAAGATTTCTTCTGTTTTGTTACACGTATCGCAACGAGAAATTCGATGTAGTGCATTGGTTCCAGCCCCGCCTGTATCCGTTTTTCTGGCTCTTTCCTGCGCGGCACACGGTGGTTACCGCGCACGGGGGAGGTGACGTGCTCGCACCCCACAAGTTTTCGCTATCAAGGCAGATGTATATTAGTGTTTTGCGGCTGTTTAAGCGCAAAGTGGATGTTGTTATCGCATCGTCTCAATTTGGGAAACGAGAAATAATAGAAGCGTATGGCACTGCATCAGAAAAAACCCCGGTTATTTATCTGGGCGGGGCTGAAGAATTTCATAAGGTAGAAAAAGAGAAAGCGCTGGAGGTGGTGCGCCGCTATGGTGTTACAGAGCCCTACATTTTGACGGTGTCGCGCCTGGTGCCGCATAAAAATGTAGAAGGTTTGGTTAAAGCCTATACACATGCTCGTAACAAAGGGCTCACTCAAAAGTTAGTAATAGTAGGGGGAAATGGCGGCTGGAAGGAGAAAGTCGAGGAAGAAATAAAGCGTTCTCCGTTTGCAGCTGATATTTCCCACATTGAATACGTGGCCACAGAAGACTTGAACAGTATGTATAGCGCCGCCGACCTGTTCGTCTTCCCCTCATTTAACGAGGGGTGGGGTATGCCAGTACTTGAGGCCATGAAAGCTGGTGTGCCGGTGGTGTCCTCAAACGTTACCGCCCTGCCTGAGGCAGCTGGCGACGCGGGAATGCTGGTCGACCCTCGTGATACTGAGGCGATGGGAGAGGCGATATATAGCGTTCTTAACGATTCAGCCTTGCGAGAGGGTATGGTGCGCAAGGGTTTTATTCACGCAGGGAAGTTTACGTGGTCTCGTATGGCAGAAGATATTGCGCATTTGTATAAAACCATTACGGTGTAGGGATGAAAAGAGCGCTGATAACCGGCATTACGGGCCAGGATGGTTCCTATTTGGCAGAGCACCTACTTTCGCAAGGGTACGAAGTGTGGGGTATGGTGCGTCGCTCGAGCCATGACCCCTACCAGCGCCTAGAAGACTTGGCGCGCTCAAAAGCAGTAAAAATGCTATATGGCAACCTCCGCGACAGTGCTTCGCTCGAGCGTGTTATTGCAGAAAGTAAACCTGACGAGATTTATAACTTGGCGGCGCAGTCTGATGTAGGCGTGTCTTTTAAGTGCCCCGAAGAAACGTTTGAGATTAATTACTACGGTGTTGGCAGATTGGTAAACGCGGCCCTCCGACAGAACCCGCAGGTGCGCATCTACCAAGCCTCGACCAGCGAGATGTTTGGCAAGACGCCGCCGCTTCAGAACGAAGAGTCGCCATTTCAGCCGGTGAGCCCGTATGGAGAGTCAAAACTTAAGGCTCATGAGGACTATGTGGTGGGATATCGTGAGCGCCATGGCGCCTATATTTGTTCAGGTATTTTGTTTAACCATGAATCACCGCGCCGAGGTAAACATTTCGTAACCCGTAAGGTTACCCACTCGCTCGCTCGTATAAAAGCAGGATTGCAGGAGTCGTTTACACTTGGCAACTTAGAAGCAAAGCGCGACTGGGGCTTTGCCGGTGACTACGTGAAGTTAATGCACCTGATGCTGCAGCAGAACAAGCCCGAAGACTTTGTGATTGCAACCGGGGTGAGCCACAGCGTACGCGAATTTGTAGAAGCTGCGTGCCGGGCGCTTGAGCTGCCATTAACGTGGAAAGGCTCAGGAGTAGATGAAGTTGGGTTGGATCCGGCCGGCAATGTGCGCATAACAATCTCTAAAGAGTATTATCGACCTAACGAAGTACACTACCTGCAGGGCGACAGCAGAAAAGCAAAAGCGAGGTTGGGCTGGGAACCTACTACGACGTTTGATGAGTTAGTTGGTATGATGGCTGAAGCTGACTTCAAAGAAGTAAGCAAACAAGCTATATGAGTGAACCCGTTCCTAATGTGTGTCCGCTGTGCCAGGGCAGCCATCTGGATGTGCGGCAAGAAAATTATGTTGATCCGCAGAGCCGCACTTCGTACACGTTGTACGAGTGTGGGGCGTGTGCAGGCCAGTTTTGGTGGCCGCTTAAGAACCCCGGCGCTCATTGGTACGAACACGATGTGCGCTATGCCGACCGAAACCAAGATCCTATCCGCGAACCAAATTGGAATCACAAAAAAGTCATCTCTTTCCTCAAGCCTTTAACTGGCAAGGTGCTTGATGTGGGGTGCGGTGTGGGCAACTTTCTTGCCTGGGCTGATAAAAACGGCTGGCAGAGTACTGGCATCGACTTTGACCAAGATGCGATCGAGGCAGGGAAGCGCATGTTTGGTCTCACGGACCTTCAGATCGCCGACGTAGGCGAATATGCCAAGCAGAATCTTGGCAAACAGTTTGACCTGATTACATTTTTTGATGTGCTCGAGCACGTGGATAACCACAATGAGTTTATAGACCACATCCGCGGCCTTCTTAAGGACGGTGGCTACATCGCCATGAGTATGCCGTATCGCGGCCATGCCGAGTGGCTTATGACTGGGGACCTGCCGCCGCGTCACCTAACCCGCTGGGACCGCGGCTCGCTCAAGACATTTCTAGAAGCGCGCGGATTTGAAGTGGTGTATATAACCCGCCGATCTGAAGGTTTGCGCTATTTGATTTTGAAAATGCGCTTTAGGTTTGGCCGCCGCACTTCGTTTGGCTTGGTGCGCAAGATTAAGACCTCTACGGGCGCTACTACAGTAACAGAGCAAAAGACTTCTGCGATTCGTATTGCCGAGATATTAGCAAAAATAAAAGACGCCGTACTTTTTGGCCTGCCGGCAATCGTGGTGTGGCTCGTCATGCTTCCGTCGCGCAAGCGCTACATCACGCTCTATGCTATTGCGCGGAAGAAGAGCGCTAACTAGATAATGCCTTTGGCGAGCCAGCCACCGTCTATGTAAAGATCTTGGCCGGTCATATATGAAGAAGCGTCCGAACAGAGAAACACGATGGGTCCCACCAAATCTTCTTCTTTGCCCCAGCGGTCAAGTAGCATGTGGTTTTTTCTCTGCTGGTGGAGAACGGGGTCGTTAAAACTCTTCTGAGTCATGCCGGTTGGGAAGTAGCCTAACCCTAGGTTGTTTACCCGGATGCCATACTTGGCCCAGTCGCACGCCAGGGCCTTTGAGAGCTGTTTAAGACCGCCTTTGGCAGTAACGTGGGCAGGGTTACCTGGGAAGCCTCGGTCGGCATAGATGCTCGTAATATTTACGATCACCCCCGACTTGTTCTTGATCATGTTGAGCCCAACCAGCTGTGAAAGTGCAAATACTGCGCGCAGGTCAACGTTCAGCGTCTTGTCCCAGTCTTCTAGCGTGTAAGACTCGCTTGGGTTGCCTAGCGTAATAGCTGCATTGTTGACCAAGATATCAATGCGCCCTGACTCTTTAATAACTTTATCCACTTCTTTTTTGAGCTTGTCTGTATCGGTAACGTCTACGGTATGAGTACAGGCGTTTTTGTGCCTGATAGTATTTGTCTTGGTTTTAGTACGCTGAAAGCAATGAACCTTTGCCCCTGCCTCGAGGAGGGCCTTGGCAAAGACTGCTCCGTTGCCACGGGAGGTGCCGGTTACAATAGCGACCTTGCCTTTAAGTGAATAGAGTTCGGAAGGTTTCCTCATGGTCATAGTATAGTCTAGGTGATACTATCGACTTCTCATGAGTATTGCAATCGGAGTTTTGCAGGGCCGTTTAACGCCTTCTTTGGGGCGTGGAATCCAATTTTATCCTGGGGGAGAAGGTGAGTGGGAGAAGGAATTTGATACGGCACAACAGATTGGCCTAAGCCATATTGAATGGGCATGGGAGAAGCCTGAGAATCCTCTCCTAGATAAATTATTTAGACAACAGGTTCGTGATCGTATTGCGCAGACGGGAATGCCTGTCATAGGGGTGGACCTTCAGTTTCTTACTAAAAAACCTGCAGAGGAAGTAACTGAAAATGAGTTCACTAGCATTTGTGAGGCAATGGCAGACATTGGAGCCAAGTTTGTTGAGGTGCCGTTTTTAGAAGAATCTACCCTACTTACTGACAAGCGTACTATCCGCGAACAGCAGCTACATATGTTTGGGCAGGTCGCCAAAAGTTATGGTCTTGGGTTAAATCTAGAAACAGACCTTTCTCCGGAAAAGTACAGAGAAACACTCGTAAAGCTCCCAGACGTTTTTGTGTTGTACGACAGTGGCAATAGTGCTCACTTTGCATATAACGTAGAAGAAGAGTGGAATACTTACGCCTCGCGCGTTAAGCATGTCCACATTAAAGACCGGCTAGCTGGTGGAGGCACGGTCGCTTTGGGTACAGGAGGCGCCGACTTTAAGACACTGTTTAAAAAGATGAGGGAAGTAGGCTATAGTGGGCCGATCACTCTCCAGGCTGCACGTGGTACAGATGGGGAGGAAATAGAAACTATCCAGCGTTATATTACTTTTATTAAAGACGCATATGAATCCATTTGATGTACAAGGTCGTGTCGTGATTATTACCGGAGGAAGCGGTTTTCTGGGTAAGCAATATACAGAAGGGCTTCAACAGGCAGGTGCCATTGTTGAGAACTTTGACATCGACACAGGAATAGACGTCATGGACGAAAGTTCTCTTACTCAAGCGGTAGACAAAGTATTAAAGAAACACGGTAGGATTGACGGCCTTATCACTAATGCCGCCGCCAACCCAAAAGCAGATGAGGGAACAAACGGGGGCCCATGGGCTCCGTACAGCGACTTCTCAGCCGACCTTTTTCGTAAAGAACTTGAGCTTAATCTAACAGGCTCTTTTCTTGCAGCTAAGGCTGTCTCTAAACCGATGATGGAAGCCAAACAAGGTTCAATTATTTTTATCAGTTCAGACCTAGGGGTCATTGGCCCTACCAATGCGATCTATCCTGAGGGGCGTTTTAAGGATATAGCCTATGGAGCTTCAAAATCTGGAGTCTTGGGCCTTATGCGTTTTTGGGCGGCCTTCTTGGGTGTACATGGGGTGCGTGCAAATGCTCTGGTGCCGGGCGGCATGTTTCGCGGACATGAGGCAGAGTTTGCAAAAAAGAATGGAGCTCTGAACATGCTTGGACGAATGTCTAAAGAAGGCGAGTACAATGGCGCAGTGCAATTTCTTCTTTCTGACGCTTCTTCCTACATGACAGGCGCCTCCCTGATTATTGACGGTGGCAGAACTGCGTGGTAGAAGAGCTTAGGCACTCGAACCTTAGGGAGAAAAACTATGACTGACCAACTCAAGAAACTGGCCCAGGAGATCAAAGTCTTTTTCTGTGATTCCGATGGTGTGATGTTTCCCAACACGGTGCTAATGGGCGCGCCATACAAGGCAAAGTATCGCTCGTATTACGACGGCCAGGCCATCTCGCTGCTGCGGGCGGTGGGTATTCGCGTGGTATTCATCACCAACGAGAAGAATGAAGCGGCAGTGGCTCTTCGCGAGACTGTCGAAAAATTCAACTCCCTCCCGTCCTCGAAGCCTCAGAAGGCGGACGGATGGGAGCCGGTGGTGATGTATGAGGGCCGCGGCGGCACCAAAAAGCTGGAGACGGCTCAGGAATTTCTCGCCGAGAATAACTTGACCATACATGAAGCAGCCTACATGGGCGATGACCTTGTTGACGCCGCGCTTCTTCGGGAGGTGGCGTTGCCTGCGGCTCCGGCGCAAGGTGAACAGATCATCAAGGATATATGCCTCTTCGTGGCTAAGCGTGAAGGCGGCGCCGGTGCCATCCGCGACTTCGCGAACATGATTCTCGAGGCGAGGGAAATTGATCCCTTCACCCTTCCTCCGCAGTAAGCTGACATCAGGACATAAAGCAAAAAGCGCGGCGTTTGACGCCGCGCTTTTCATTTTATCTATTACAAAGTTATGCGCCTTCCTTCCTTAGACGACTGTTCGGCAGCAATAGTGGCCTTAAGAGTTTTGAATCCGTCTTGGCCGGTTATAAAGGGTGGCTTGTTGGTTACTATAGCCTCTAAAAAGTCCCGCATAAGCTCAAAAAACGCGTCTGCGCGGCTTACTTTGCCAGGTATGGTCTCGGTAGTGCGGGTCTCAGCGTTAAAGTACTCTACCTTGTTGCCACCCATGTAGGAGTCCCAGTACAAGTTGCCTTTTTCGCCCATAATCATCATGTCTTTGCGCCCCTTGCGTCCAAACGCGTCTTGGTGGATATGAGACACGGTGCCGCTGTCGTGCGTGTAGGTAAATTCTGCAAAATCTATAATATCTACACCTGCCGGCAGGCTCCCTGTGCTTGTTACAAAGCCTGTTACGCTCGTAATCTCGCCAAAGATCCATCGAGCAAAATCTACAGTATGGTTTTCATCTACCAATACGTCGCCGCCAAGTGCTTTCTGGCCCGCGTACCATTCGTTAGGTTTTTCCCACGGATGCCATTCAGGGAGGTATTCAGAAGAGTTGATCTGGACTGAGATAACTTTGCCAAGCGTCCCGTTGTCGACAAGCGTTTTTACATATTGGAGTGTGTCAAAGAAGCGGCTTATGTAGCATATGCCTACCACTTTGCCTGCTTTTTCTGCAGCAGTAAGAAATTCTTCCACGCCCTCCAAAGTGTTTGAGATACTTTTCTCCATGAGCACATGGGCCCCGTGGGCTAGGGCGTTGTTGCCACTCTTGAGGTGAAAGGCGGGCGGGTTTGCTACCACTACTGCGGTGTACGTGTTAGCTGCATATGCCTCTTCTTCGGTTGTAAATACGTGCACGTCGCCGTAATGAGATTTGATGTCTGCTTGACGGTCAGCGCGCGGC
>CAZXKI010000004.1:0-23316 GCA_964641145.1 uncultured Candidatus Saccharibacteria bacterium
AAAAGCTCCGGCGAGTCAAAGACCGCCTACGCTTAAAAGCTCCGGCGAGTCAAAGACCGCCTACGCTTAAAAGCTCCGGCGAGTCAAAGGAGGTGTCGTCTAGTCTGGTCCATGGCACAGGTTTGCTAAACCTGCGAGTATTTAAAACACTCACGTGGGTTCGAATCCCACCACCTCCGCTTTCACCTCGCCGAAGCTCGCAAAGTGGAGGCGGGTTGGTGATGTTGGTTGCCTTCTTAAGGATT
Source organism: uncultured Candidatus Saccharibacteria bacterium (assembly GCA_964641145.1). Taxonomy (GTDB): domain Bacteria; phylum Patescibacteriota; class Minisyncoccia; order Phycocordibacterales; family SBAW01; genus GWA1-54-10. The sequence continues at coordinate 246 of CAZXKI010000004.1, forward strand.
GGTAGATACTTACTGGCTCGGTTCCAGCGAGATAAATCCGCTTCACTTCGCTGAAGTTCCGACCGAAGGTCGAGAACGAAAGCGGGTTCACCTCGCCGAAGCTCCCAAGCGAAGGCGGGCTACTTAATGTCTTATTCTTTCTTAACGATTGGCAGGTACGTAATAGCTCGGTTTCAGCGAGACGCAGTCCGCTAGAGATCGCGAAGACGAGCTTCTCCTTTACTTGCATGAAAAAAGCGCCGTGGAATTACTAGACTTTCCAAACATGCCCGGAGGCGCGATCGAAAGCATATCGATCTGTTTAGAAAAATCTTTCATTCTTTGGCGCTGTACGGATTGGGACTGTACTAAATCCTCGGTTTGTAGCAGGAAACAATAAGGCTTAAATCTGATACGCGCAGGGAAATAGCCAGTCCGTCTGTTCGTTGAATGTTACTAGCTGTTAGTAACGCTCTTAGTTGATGTAAGGTAGCTATATCCTGTAGAGTATAGCTTTTCTGTTCGCCCACTTGCATCCGCATGCATTCATCCTTGATCTGATCAAAAGTCATGGTACACCTCATCAAGTCTCTATCGTAGTAAGAACAGTTCTTACTTCCGGAAAGTATATAGGTGATAGGGGAATAATTCAAGAAACGTTAATAGGATCTGGGATATCTTTTAAATAGACTAGTATCAGGAAAAGAGTTTTTTTCTTTAACCAGATAAAAATATTGTATACTGCAAATATGTGCAAAAATGATTAAGTATTTTTTTTAATACGTTTTCTTCAAATTACTATATGAGCGAAAATGCAGAAGGCTTTCGTACGGTACCAAAAGATAATGTTGTAGATTCGATGGGGTATTACTATGCATTTAGAAATGAACTACAAGTGCCTGATCAATCGAAGTTTGATGAAAAAACACAACATGTATTCATGGCGCCTGTACGTGCTGAATTGAATAATGGTCATCTGGCTAAGTATATTAGACAAATGAGAGAACAGCAGCATACACTAAAAAGTCCGCTGGGTGTAGTTTTAGTACTTAACCATCGGCTGTATGACTCACCAAAAATTCAAACGGAAAATGATTTAACTGCTCGATATTTAGCTTTACTTATTCAAAAAGATTTAAAGACAATAGAAACACTCACAATACCAGATGAGTATAAAGTATTGGCAAAAGAATTAATATCAGATACTGATTCGAATTTAGATTTGCGATTTGATTATATAACTGTCACTGATGTTAAACACATGGGGCGATTACGGGATAATTTACTAGGATTAGCAGAAAAATACAAGTCCGATAAAGTTTCGGATGACCAGTTGATCGTACATTTTTCTGATATAGATACTATATATAGAGCAAAGCATACGAGGGAACTGAGTAATGCATACTCACAGGGCGCGTATGTAAATGTTGCTAAAACAGATTATGAACCAGGTTCATATGAGGATGATCCTGAAGATATTTTAGAGACAAAGGAGATGATTAAAACTTTTGATGCAATGCGTGTGTGGAAAATAGCCAATAGAATAAATTCCTGGGTAAATGGTGGCTATCAGTCAGTTACACCTTCATATTCTGGTAGATTATCGTTTTTTAAGCAGGAAGAAATCAGGCGTATGCTCAGTTTTGAGACTACAAATGATGATTATGCATTAGGTTCATCTTTAAGAAGAGAGAAAGATAAAAAAATTTCTTATGCCAGTGAAGTGTATGTAGTAGATAGAGCTAAATTTCCCAATTCAGACAAGGTATTGCATTTAGCCCATACGGATGCTGAATCACGATATCATTTTACTAAAAATCAGTCAGCGAATGTTGCACGTATCAGTACAGATAAAAAAATTTCTTATGAATCGCTGGTAATAGAAGAGAATGTAGACTTTTTAGTTACATTATTGCCTCATATCAGAGAAAATTTAGCGACATATAATTGGGATCCTGTTATCGAAAAAATAGATCCATCTATGTATGCCAAACTAAAAGCGGATTCTGGATACAAGGAATCTTTGTATGCAAACTTCAATCAATTAGTAAAGAGTTGGCAAGATAAATGGGAACTTCCCGAAGAGGATGGCGGATGCGGTAACCCATATCCCTATGGGAGTGAACAGGAAATGCAACATTTCATCAAAAATTACTTTTTATTTCATGGATTCCTTACAGTGAAGTTACAAAAGAAAGATGAACGAGATTATTTCATTTTGCCTGCCGAAACTGCGGACTATATTCAATATACACAATCAATTATAGAAAAAACTTTTACCAATAATCAGACGCTTCAACAAGATCGTGATTTTCAATTACTGTTACAGGAAGAATACAGGAAGGAAGCTGCAAAAATCGGGTTACGTAGATCCCGATTACTAAATTTCATTGATCAGATAGATCAACCATCTTCAGATAGTATTCCTTATGTGGATTTTTTTTCCAAATATTATCCGGAAATCAAAGCAAAGATTCAGGCTTTAAAGGCACAAAAAGTTGAAAACGCTTCGATTTTACAAACAATTGCAGATGAATTTCCGGATTTCTTTGTTTATGAGAGGCCATTACACCAGGACATTGCGCATTTAAAAGCAATAGAAGAATATTTGAAGAAAAAGAATGTGAGTGTTTTAGATAATGATGACGATTATAAAATTATGTAGCATCAGTACTTATTCAGTTGATACCCGTACATAGAAGTATACGTCATTCTGGTAACCCGCCAATTTAGCGGGGCATCCAGAATCGAAAGTGCTTAAAATTATTGCTCATCCCTGAGTAAACACCTCACTTCTTATAGATTCTGGATAAGATTTCGTCACACGCACGAATCTTACCAGAATGACATTACATCTGATTACAACTGAATACTTATTAGCATCACTCTTGACAAACCTATAGTAATATGTTATACTTCACACAGATCGATAGTTAGACGCACTTTACAACTAGAAATTATCAGTACCAGCCGAGCACTTTATAGCTGTCCCTATAAGGTAATTGAGTTGGATAGAGATCGTTTTTTGCGGGATGCTATTGCCGATTAATAACCGTACGTGTTATTTTTCAGTTTTAGCTTCATGTCCTGTAGAAATGACCAAATCTATCTTTACTCATTATAGGGCTGGTTTTTTTGTGGCTGAAATGGGTAGTCAATAGGTTAATTTTCATATATATTATAAGATATAAAATATACGGACGTTAATTTATTGATTACTCTAATATGTAATCAATAAGTCCTGGTTTCACCTGTTCTGAATTGCTTCCTTTTAAGCAGAGGAATGTCAATATCAGGCAGAAATGAGCCTTACCGAACGTCTGAGGCCGGATTTTGAGAGCTATTGAGCTCAAAAAGACGAGGTTACCAGATTATAGGGACAAGACAAGAACAAGGTTCCGCCTTGGGCGCCGAAGTCCCGGCATAATACCTGGGACGAAGGAGACCCATTGCCTATTTGCCTTTTATTTATGCGCCGTAGCGTAAGCTAATGCGCTCCTGTCCTAAGAGGATAGTTGGCAAAGAAGCAGGCGGAAATTTGGGGAATAAACTTGGCTAGACAGCATTTTCTCCAGATTTCTGCCGGTTTCAAAGGAACCAGCAGTGCACTTTACAATTTGTAATTGATGAGTACCAGCATACCTGTCCTATCTGATACTCAGCAGTTCATAACCCGCATACGGCCCGTTCAGGCCATACTAACCTGATCCAGTCGACTACGGGTAATAACACTATAATATACATATTAAAGGTGTAAAATGATCTTGACAAATAAAGACCTATAGTATATAATAGGGTTTAAGAATTTACGGAAACATATAGAAATTTGAAGAAAAGTATTTTTATACAGATTTCTGGCTGTTTCTCTTAAAAGGAAGCAGACAGGGCACTTTACAACTAGTAATTATGTGTATATCGGTAGCTGTCCTACCCGGTATTATACATGTTACCCTATAGTAAATTAGATTGCTGGAATAGGCTAATTATTAACCTATTTTTAGTTATCCTAATTTCTACCTACGTCAGATTTGTATCTGAAACTAGGCTATAGGCACGAGGTAAGCTTCAATTGAGAAGAGCGGATTATAAACATGCACTCTTTTCACGTGAAGCTTTTTTTTTGGCCAAATTTTGGCCTTGCACTTTAACAATTAGGAAAAGGAGTTACGCGTTCTTAACAGGAGCACAGAGGGTATATTGTTGGCTTTTTTCAAGCCTGCTTGTACCTTACGTGTTCCTGTGTAAGAACTTGAGCTGGCCTAATCGTAGGCTAGCTGACCTAACGTGTGTTCAAGGAGGAGGTTATGAGGATCGCCATTTGGGGGAAACCCCACAGAGGCAAGACTGTCCTTTTCTCGGCACTGAAACATTTGTTGCCGAGGCAGGAAACAATGCCCATTTCGGCCGCGCCTGATGGCGGCGACTTGGGTGACTGGGCTCAAAACCTTTACCGGATGAATCCGGAAGAGGTGGCTCATTATCGAGTCAAAGGTGAATTTTCGCCTGCGTTCGTTAGCTGGGCTGCGAGAACAGTCAAAAATTGTTCATCCCGTTTTGCGCTCGTTGACGTGGGCGGCCGAATTTCTGATCAAAACCGTACTATCTGCCGCGAGGCAGAAGCGGTGATCATCTTGGCTGCTAACGACGACGAAGTCGCAGAGTGGGAAGCTTTCGCGCAGGAATTACATCTGCGCGTGTTGGCGGTCGTTTATTCGACCCTTGACCCGATTGAAGAGTGGTCACGGATCGAAAATGACCAGTTTGTCGGTTTGTGTTCTTGTTTAGACCGCGAGAAGTTCGTGCGGTCGACAACTATCGAGGCTTTGGCTCGTTTTTTGATCAACATTATTCCATCTAACAAGGAGATTAGCACCATGACGTACAATACCATGACAGTCAATCAGATCGCAACCCTCATTGGCAAGACTGAAGAAGATTACACCATTCGTGGTCCGCAAGGCGAACGACAGATGCATGGGCTTAATTGGAAACCTGAAGAGCTTCCAGCTATTGAATTGGCCCTCAAGCCTTTTTCCTCTTTGGGAACCCCATGGTTAGTCGATGGGGTTATGCCCCAATGGGAGGCGCTGTGTGTTGTCCATAGTCTACATCCATGTGTGGTCGCTTTGGCTGACTCAAAAATTGAAGGTGGCTCTGTTCAGATTACCCAGCGCAAGTTGCCGTTTGGCCATGGCGCCGGCGAATTGAGCTGGACACTGACGGAATCGGATGATTTTGTTTTGGTCGAATTTAGTTCCGCTACGCCGATCGATTACAAAAAGCTGAGCGAGCTGATTCCACCAGAAACGCCAAAGGGTAAAGCAGTTCGCCTCAGTGGACGCACCGCGACCTGGGGCACGGTTGATATTGGTATGGCGTATGCCCACATTGTCCCGGCTGTCTATGTAAACCAGCCCGGCGTAGGCTTTATCTGCGCGATCACCCACAGCCCGACGCATGTTCTGGGCACCGTTGTTAAGTAGCTCAAGATACCGGCGAGAATTGCCAGAAGCATAGTGCTCCCGTATTCGTACGAGGACCATTTGCTAAAGGAATACAGTTCTAGCCAAGCTACAAACTCTTTTTCCTAAGTTTTTGGACCCGATATTCTCCATAGGAAATTACGTACTTGGATGAGCTTGATGACGTCTCTTGTCATAGCGTACTAGCTTACGACTTTATGTCGTGAGAAGGAAGCGTGCAGCTTGAGAAAGAAAGCGAATCCTGGAAAGTTGCAGAGAATAAAAGGTCTAAGTCTAGATTCTATAAGGAGAATCTAATGAACGTTATCATCGCTGGTTTTTACCAGCAAAACCTTGTTTCTTGTTTTGAAACGGCGGAAGTTTAACCACTTCCGCCTTCACTTTAACTCATAAAACTGTTTTGTGAGTTGGAGTAAATTTTTCAACATAGTATGACAAACACAGCAGAAGTACCAATACCACAAACCGAACAGGTACAGCCATGGCAACAGTATATGGCGTATGGTAGTGAGCGCTTCACCGGCGCGACCGCCAACAACCATAACATTATCATGCTGACCGATACCCAGCGGGTTTCAAAGCTCGTGATGGGAAAAGATGCGGTTTTGGTAATGCCGGAAAACCCGGCTAATCTTGATATCTGGGCTGGTTACCCTACGCATCAGGAATCGTGGCTGCCGATGTGGTTTGTCACGCAGTATCACGCGCAGCATAAAACAGCCAAAGAAAGACAGTACCGTGAACAAATTGCGGCACGGGTGACACCGGAGGACCGAACTTTGATGCAGAGAGCGCTTTTGCATAAAGCCGATGAGTTCTGGCAAGCATATAAACAGACTCCGGCCGATTTGCCACCGAAAAAACGATATAAAAATTTGACCCGCATTGCTCAGGATATTTTGTTGTATATGGATATGCCGCAGGAAGTGGCAGCAACCCAGGAACAATATATCGCTAATCATCCGTTGGCGGGGGTAATTGCGGACGCAAACAGATTGCGCAAAGGAGAAGGTCTGGAACATGCCGCAGCTGTGGAGCAGGCGATTGAACAGGCTTTGGGTGAATATAAAGCGCAGCATACTGATGCATCTTTTGAAGAAGCATATCAGGAAGTGCAACAAAAAATTGCTGAAGCTTCAATAGATGAAATGGTAGCGCTTTTACCAGATAAGACTTTGGCGGATGCCAAACGATATGCGGAACTCACGAGTTTTGATCTGGAAATTGCCGCTGATGACCATGATCAGGATGTGGTTTCGGTGGTGAGCGATATCGCGGCTCCGGAATTTTATCAGGTAGATACAAGATTTGGTCCAAAGTTGGCACAGGAGCGACGCATGGATGTGATCGCGGTTCCGGCCAGTTTGGGAGTCTGGGACACGGTTAAGGAAGGAAAAGATTCGTACCAGCCGGTCAGTATGATCGTGGCTACTCATACCACTCCAAAAACCGAGTCTGGGGTTGCTTTGCAAAGACGTTTACAGGGGGAAATGAATCCGGTTGATGTGGCACATCATTACCTGGGTGCGGCAGAAGAATTTTTGCACCGCCATGCCTGGGGAAAAAGTTTCGTCGAACGGATCAATATAGAGGGAGTTCCTCAGATCAAAAAGGCGATCCCGTTATATCGGGTAGCATGCGATTTGTTACCACGAGCTGTATATATGTTGAAAACCGGCAAGTTTCCGAGCGGTATATCCAATGAAGAGCTATGGAATATCGGAGAAATGGCCGACGAAGCACACCAGATAGAAGAAGTGTTTGCCCGCCAAGATGCAACGGAGGAAGAATTATACGATTTATTTGCTCGCATTCAATCGAAGTTTCAGGAATGGTATACAGAAGCAGATTATGCTCTGTTTCAGAAGAACATGCAAACGATGCAAGAGCATAAGAAGTAAAACTTGATTTGAATACGAAGGGAGATTTCTTGCTTCCGTATGAAAAATAATTTTCATCCGGATGAAGGGAAAGCTCCCTTCTTTGTACTTTGACAACTAGGAAAAGGAATTTAGAATCTCCTTCCTTGTGTCCCGATGAATAGGGGGTTTGCACAAGGGTGCGAGCCGTCTGGCTTTGCCAGGCGATTTGCTCACAAAGGAGAGAAAAAATGAACATGTACGTTTCACGAGAAGTCGCGCAGGCCCTCAAACCTTTGGTTAATCCGGGGGTTTGGAATTTGGTTGAAAAGTTGTTCGAACTCGATAACAAGTTCTTTCCAAAAATCGGGACGACAATTGAAGTAGTCCCGCTCAAAGGCGAATTCGAGAATTTGCGAGTTCGTATGGAGTATTTGGATAGCATGATTACTTTGACGAGCTTCCTGTATGGGGAGCAGGAAATGATTGATCTGGTTTTGGATTACGAGCTCCCGGGAAGATCTGACCTGTTCGAACAGAACGGTTGGAAATTCAATTCTCGTGGAGGCCTGTTTTTCAGAACAGATCAAGTCGATCTGGTAAGCAATCAACTGAATTTTGTTCTTTTGCAAATCCGTGAGGTATTTGTGAAAGAGCTAATGGCCTAGCTACTTCATAGCTTGTGGCGAGCGAGCCGCCTCTTTCCCGAAGTTGGGGATATGCGCATATGCTTGCCGTGACCCACAAGCTGCACTCCTTTTCCTAAAAATTTTCGTCCATGGGGCGAACGGTGATTCAGTTCACCGATAAAAACAGGGAGAATATCCGAAAGGATCTGTTCCTCCGCCAGACGCGGAAAAACTTCTCACACCTTGTTTTTGTTTTGATAGCGGGCAAAAGGCACAAACCTTTTGCCCACTCACTTTCCTGCATAAAGTAATTTGTGCAAGGAAGGGAGTGAAAACTCCATGCACTTTGAAAAATACGGTTTTTGCGGAAAGAGCGGAATATGAAACCAACTGAGCTTAGGGATCGCCTGAGTTGAGTTGGTTTCATATATAACGTTCTTTCTTTAGGGGGCACTGCCCCATGCCTTGAAGGAGGCCAAATCATGACAACGCAAAAAATCAGCTACAAAATCGACACCAATCGCGCGTGGCGGATGATCCGCGCCTGGATCGACCAAAAGTCGGCCGAGCAGGTCGCCGAGCTCCGCCGGATGGCGGAGAAGTATGATGAGGGATCAGAAGAGGCGGAGAACGCCTTGGCCAGGTTTTTGGTACATGGCTACTGCCGGCCGAGCTGGTCGTGCTCCGACGAGGGGAATGGCACTTTTCATTGGAATGATGCCTTGCGGCAATGCCGCGAGGCAACCGCTAACGTGGAGTTGAAGCCTGGTTACGACCACGCGCTCCTGGAACGGCTGGCCGCCGTGGGCCGCTGGCCAAATAGTATACCGGAGTATGCTTCAGAAATGAAGGAGGAGCATCGGGAGCTTTTGCAGTACCAATACCGCGCCGCTTGGGTGCGGGCTTGGCTGCGAAGCCAGAGCGTGGTTGAAAACATTTTAGCCGGCGGGTACAAGCTCCCAAGCTGGAGCCCGTCCCACATGTCAAACGGGTACGTGATCGCCGAGGCGCTGGTTGATGCCATAGGCGCCGGTCTGATTGTCATCCCCGATGACAAAAAGATCGACTTTTTGTTGAGTTATGCCCAGTGGTACGGTCGCAATGAGTGCGGCCAGGGCAATGAGGAAGCCCTTGCATGGCAAGGGTTTCACTGGCATCGCGAGACCTATGCGAAAATGCCCGTGGCTGATTTGCAGCTGCTGGCATTTTACGTTGGTCAGGCGGCGCTCGAGCTGGGCAAGCGGCGCATTCCGCTGAACTGTCCGCGTTTGCAGAACACCGTCCGCTGGATGGAAGGCTACCGGTCTACAAGGCCGGTATGGTCTTCAACCATAGAACAAGGGGCGGGGCGGTTCTACAAATCCACCAACGCTTTCGAGATGGCCGAGTTGTGGGCGATGTATGCCGACGTCAGGGAGATCAACTGGGCCGATCCCTTTGGGGATCCGGTTGAGTCCTTTTCTCGCCTCGTGGGTTTGACTCGGCAGGAAATTGCGCGCCCGACCTACGAGGACGCCGTTGTTTATATGCAAGCCCAAAAGGCCGCGCAGAAAAAGCAACGGCGCAACCGGCGCCGGAACCGGATTAGCGCAAAAACCAAGTAGTTTTTCCCGGCAGAGGGGAGATACCAGGTGTTCATCCTGGTCTGCTGATCCCGTCTATGACGGGACAAATTTTCCCAAACCTTGTTCTTTGTTTTGTTTATTGGCGGAAGTGCACAAACACTTCCGCCATCACTTCAGCATACAAATTGTTTGTGTGTTGAAGTGATTTACTGTTTGATGCAAATCCGTGGACAGCGGATTTGCATGAAACGGTAAACGGCCGGTAGGCAGGTACAGTGAGGCAAAACATTCCTTACTGACCTGGAACTTTTTGGTTTATACCGGCGCTGTATGGTTTCAACCAACCTGTTTTCAATAGGGAGAACAGGCAAAGGTACAGTGATTTTCATGACGTTCTAACAAAACGCAGGAAACACTGCTCTTTTTCAAAAAGAGTTACGAACTTTGACAAGCAGGAAGCTAAAAACCAATTTAGTCTTCTGAACGAACTAATGAAACTATATCATTAGAAGTTTTCATATGCCGGACTCCGGTGTCTGTCTTTATGGCTGAAACGGAGTCCTGGCATTTTGATATGGTTTATGGCAGCCGTTTTTGTTTTTAATAATTTAAGAATAGGAATGGCTGTCATAAACCGGCCTGCTTTTTGCGTGCCATTGGAAAAGCGGGCTCATTCCGAAAGGAGAAACAAAATGGCAAAGTTTTTTATTGACGGGATTCTGGCTCAACTTTCGTACGCCCAAGCAACCGCGGCCGATGTGGCAGTGGCAGCGCGGGCGGCGAAAAGGTGGCGCGGTGGTGCTGATTTCGCGTACTCGCATTGGGTTACCACACATGGTAACGAAAATGCGAAGAGGACCTTTGCATATATGAAAGCTGTTCACAAGCTGAATGTGATCTGGCGACTGTACCCTAATAGTGATGTCCGGTCTGCCTTTGGGCAGCTGGGCAACTATCGGGCACAACTGGCGCGGGCCGAAGCACGGCAGCGCCAGGCAGATCATAACAAGGCTGTGGTCGAACTGGTGGACGCCTATGTGGCGCTCACTCTTGAGAACCGCAGCCTCCGCGCCTTGAATGCCCAGTTCCTGCAGCGATTGCTCGATATTGAGCATGCGAATGCTCAGTGGAAGCCGCGCGACCAGAAATCTCGTCAGTAGTACGGAGAGTGTCCCCGGAGGGAAGTTTCCGATGGGGACCAGTTTTGCAATTATCAAGAATTTATTGGTTGAAGAAGAGTATTGAGATTTAGCAAGAGGAGGAAGAGATGAACATCATTATGCAGATTACCCATGCATGGAGTTACCTGGAATGGATGCTAACATTTATCGGTATCATTTTTACTCTTGTGACCACAGCATATTTTTTCTGGATTGACCCATTTTGGCGAGCTGAAAAGCTTGGTCATTTGCAAACTGTCATTACATGTGTGTATGACAAAGAAATCCAGAAAGTGCTAGTTTGTCATTTGAAAAAAGGGGCCGATAAGTGGGTAGTTCCCCAAGGGCTCAATGAAGATACGCTTTTGGAGACAGCCAGACAGGTTTTGTCCCAGGAGCTGGGTATGGTGCAATTTTTCAAATTTCGAGGAACACAGTTCCTTGGGAATATGCTTTTTCGTAAGGAAGAAAAGCACCGATTGGAACGATTCCCTGGTTATAAGCGTTTCAAATTAACTTGGAAGTGGCGTGGAAAAACATATACATGCTTGTTCGTACAGACTGAGATAGAGTTTGCACAAATTGAACTTTATCGAGAAATAGATGAGCAGAAGTATGCTTGGATGTTTCTATATGATGACATTCAGTTTGTTGATCTTGCCACCGCCAAGATTTTGTTGGCACAGAACCAGGAACCCAAGAAGTTTGATTTGTATAAGAAGATGTTGAAGCGATTAGAAGAAGAATTCAAAGGAGGAAAGTGATGAATGAGGTCGGTTTGGAATTATTCGTGAACGTGGTGGGTCAGTTACCGGAGCAAGATTTCGTGTTTTGTCTCCGAGCGCTGTGTTTCGCCGTCAAAGCGCACCTCGGGCAGATGGATCACGGTGATGAGCCGCATATCCATCATGTTCTTACGGTCGCGCTTGAGGCGGCTAAATTCGTTCGTACCTGCCCGGAAAAATTTCAGAACCCAGGCAGGTTTGTCGCGGCGGCGGCGTTGCATGATGTGGTGGAAGACACCGATGTGACGCTCCCGCAGATTCAGGAAGAGTTTGGCATCGGTGTGGCGGTACATGTGTTGGCGTTGTCGCATATCGACGAAGAAGAACCTGATGAGGAATATCTTCGTCGAACGGCGATGGCCGGGTGGGAAGCGCTCAAGCTGAAAAGTTTAGACCGCATCCAAAACCTGCGCCGCTTGCACCGGGCGCCTGCCGATTTTAAAGCTCAGAAGCTCATCGAAGTCCGCGCTTCATTGGCAATCTGGCGCGAGCTGGATGCCGAATGCGCGGCCGAAATTGAAACAGTCTTGAATGAAGTGGAAGGAGAGAAAAGTGCGTAACCCGAATACCGCGCACATTCTTCGAGTTGCGGAGGAGTACGCTTCTTTGCTTCGCCAGGCAGTTCCCAACTGCGTGGTTGAGCTGGGAGGTTCACTCCGAAGCAACACGTTGTTGGTGGGGCATCAGGATATCGATCTCAAAGTCCTTGTGCCTGCGGGCGATGAGGAAGAAGAGGTCGCGGTTCGGAACGCCTCAGAAATGATTAGGGGGATTGTTCCTTTCATGTGGGTTCGCAAGTATGGATCCCAACAGGAAGGAACGCTTGCGTTTGCCGTGCTTCATCGACTCAGCATCGAGGACCCCATTGCAGGGGAAATCGAGGTTGAGGTTTTGGTGGTGCCGGCGCGTGTCTATGTTGGTTATGCGAAATATCAATCCCAGCTTTCTCAGTGGATGCTGGATGGGTATGTCGCAGCCAAGTGGAGCGCGCTGCAAAGCGGCGATAAGAAGGCGTATAACCTTGTCAAAAAAGAGTTTTACGCTATGACTCGTGCCCTTCATCGGGCCGGGTATTTTAAGGAGGAAGATTGAAAAGATCACTTTCAGAATTGACAGAGCGTGCGTCGCATCTGACCCAAGTTCCTCAAAAACTTCGGGAAGAGTGTATTGCGGTTGCGCGCAAAAAGTCGCCGTCGGCTTCTGTTGCCGAAGCACAAAGAGCTGCCATATTGGCTGGCTACTTTGAAATGGATCGGGAAAGAATTGCCCAGGCGACTCGATGGTTGGCGATGATCAGACGTGATTTTTCGCCGGAACAGTTTGAACAAGTGGTCAGGACGCTGACCAAACAACAACTTTAGTAAGAAAAGGGAGAACAGATCATGAATACCAAGCTTCAACAAGCAGTCGCACTAAAATCTAAGATTTTTGCCTACCAGCAACAACTCACGGACTACAACGTTGGTCGTGATGTGATTGGGAAGGCTAGTATGCTTACCTACATCAGTAGCCGTCCTACTTTCTTGCTTGGCCCGTTTGGTTTGGGTAAAACAGAAGGACTTCAATTTGCTGCTAGCCTCATTGGAGGAGCAAGTTTCTATGATATTCTGATCCCAAACGTGACAGCAGCCGAGCAGATTTTAGTTTCCGACACGCTGGTACGCATCCAAGAGACTTCGGATGGTCAGTTGATCCGTATGGAGGATGTGATTGGTGAAGCAACTTTGGCACACGTCGTTTTCGCAGACGAGCTGTATAAGCCGCGCGACGCAAGTGTGCTTCAAGGGATGCTTGATATTGCCAATGGCAAGAGTATCCGGTACCGCGGGAAAGAATACCGCACCGAAAATCTTGCTTTTTTTGGCGCAAGCAACGAAATTCCAACCGATCCAAAGATGGGTGCAAGCTGGGCGCGTATGATTTTCCGTGTGCCTATGTATGCACTAGATCGGAAAGGGAAGATGGAGCTTACCCGTTCTCGCCTCAGCCGTTATCAAGCGGTGTCGGGTGGACGCGTAAATTTGCAACCCATTTTGACGCTCGACGATGTGCTTTTACTTCGTGAAGTCCGGCCATTTGTGCAGTACCCACAGGATGTTGAGGAAACCGTTCTCGATATTTTGGAAGGACTGTTTAATGGTACGGATGGAGCGAAATGGAAATGGGCGTGGGACGATGACCGGCGTTATGGCCGCATCACCGACGCCGTGCAGGCGGCCGCTCTTATGGCTGGTCGCACCATTGTTACAAAAAGCGACTTGTGGGTTTTGAACTGGATGTATTGGAATGAGGAAAGTCAAATTCCAATTATTCAGGCAGCCGTTGCTCCCTACATCCGCACACCTGTGATGGAGGCCAAGGAGGAAATCAATACTCTCATGGCTCCTGACGGGGCGGTACAGAAGACCTTGAATGGAGATCGCCGCAGTGGCACTGCGGCAATTAGTAATGCCGACACCGTTATTGCGAATATCATTGCCTTTGCACGCAAGGATCCGGCCTATACAGCCGAGGTCATTGGTTTGCTTCGAGAAGTTATCGAGGCGATGGGGCAAGTGATGGCGACAATGACCGGCGTCGCGAACGTTGCCGGGCAAATCCGACTCGCCCGTGAGGAAGTCGAAAAAGTTCTGACTGCAGAGGAAAGGGGATATCTGCATGCGAGCCAAGCCAGTTGACAGAAATCTGCTTCGGCAGATGGCGGTGACGCAGGTGGAATCCTACACTGCTCTGCGGTATACACGACGCCGTGAGGAGACACCTGCGATTGTCGAGCTTGAGGAAAGGGGCGTCGGTGTAATTTCTGGGGTTCAAGGCGCTCTTATGGATGTTTTTAATGTATTGTGGGAAGATGAACCCCAAATGAAAGAAGAAGTAGCTCCTAATCAGCAGTATTGGCAGAATCTCCTGGAGCAAGCGATGGCAACATCGACCTATCAGGAAATCCATGCTAAAACTGCTTACTCGGATACCTATAGCACTCTTGGTACCGTTTCAATGGGCGAGAGTGTCTTGGCAATGATCTCTGATGAGGACAAGGAGCAACTTGAAGAAATTGAAAAAGCGCAGCAGCAGGCGAACAAAGCTCAGGCAGAAGCCGAACAGGCCAATGCTGAAGCTCGGGCGCTTGCCCAGATGGCGGCAGCAGCAGCAAATGCAGCGGCGCAAGCCCAAGCAGATGCAGAAGGCAATCCGCAAGACGGAGCAGCGCAAGCGCAGGCGGCTCAGGCACAGGCAAACGCCGAAGGTCTGAGCCAACAGGCGCAACAGGCCAACCAGGCAGCTGGTGCGGCACAGCTTACCCTTGAGCAGGCGAAAGCCTATGCTCAGGAGCTGGCCAACCAGTTACTTGGTGAACCTGGAAGTGCGGAAGCAGAAGCCAAGCAAACGCAACTGCAGCGAATCGGGCAGTCGGCGCTCAAAAAGGCTAACGAACAGGTACAGGAAACATCCCGTACCTTGGAAGCCTGGGGAGCAGAGCCCGGCGAGTTGCAGAAAATGGAACTCCCAGAGGTCTTGCAGATTGCGAAAGAACTTCGCGAGACGCCAGACTTTGAAGAGTTCATGCGCCAGCTTGGGGCGATGCTTCCGGTTGCCGAAGCCAAACATCGACGGAACCAAGATGGAGGAGACCGTGAGCAGACGGTCGAGTTCGGGCGAGATTTACGCCGGGCCGATCCAAGCGAACTTCTCTTCCTTGCGGTTCCAGCCCTTCGCTATCGGTTTTTTCAGCGATGGGCACGCGGTGAGCTTCGGTTAGTTGGGTCTAAAGTTTTGGAATTGTCGGGCAAGGGGCCGGTCGTCTATCTTGAGGACGGCAGCGGCTCAATGGAAGGGCATAAGCGAATCTTCGCGAAAGCCCTCGGATTGGCTCTTGCCCACTATTGTGAGCTCGAGCGGCGCGACTTTGTCTGGATTCACTTCGGGGCCGACTTTTCACCTACCAAGGTGAAGGTTTACCCGAACGGCCAGATGAATCTTCGCGAAAAACTCGAGTTTCGCAGAACGTTCTTGAACGCCGGCGGCACCAGTTTTCAGAAGCCGATCGGCGAAGCCATGAAAGTCATCCGGGGCGAACGCACGGATCTCCCGACAGTTGATCTGAAGGGAAAGTGCGACATCGTCCTTGGAAGTGACGGCATGGCAGCCGTGACGGCACAGTTTTTGGCCGAATATTTGGCGTTCAAGAATGAAACGTCCGTGAATCACCTTACCATGCTGATGGACGTCGGTTCCCATACCGACGCAGCGGTACAGGAATTTTCGGACGTGATCGAGAAAGTGAGTCAATTCACCGCTGAAGAGGCGGGGGCTAAGGTGTTTGCTCATCTCAACTAGGAGGGTACAATGTCCTCAGAACATGATGGCAAAACTGTCATTCTGCAGGTGGTGCCACCAAAAGATGCTGGCCGTAAACCAGTTGGCTTTTGGAGAATATCCAAGAGGTTGAGTCACACTGTGTTTCTTCCTCATTCGGCACCTCATGGCAAAAATGTCCGCGTCGTTCTCCAAGGCACGGGCAACTTTGACAGGGCAGACCATGAAATGTACGATGGCGATCCGGCACCAGAAGAATTCATTGAAAAATGGTTCGATAACGGTGACGGCACTGCCCGCCGGGTAAAGATTGCTATAGACTGGACGTTCAACGAACGTGAAGTTGAAACAATTACAACTCGTGCATTGGAGAAAAAAGAAGGCCTTCCTTCTACCCAAACTCAATTTGCGGTGAAATGGGGTACTGATCTGGCATCAACATTTGTTGAGCAGTTCAATGTTAGTACCTACCCGCAAAACGAAGAGCGGGTGAGTGGAAGTGGCCTAATTCAGTGGGTGCAGAATGGTATCCGTCAAACCCAGACTATTCCGGTGCAATACCCGGTTATGCGCATTGGTGAGATCTATTACCAAATCGCATTACAAGGGCTTATGCTCCTGGTTTGGGACAATGATTGGCCCATTAGGTTGGATGTTTCTTACATAAAGGATGCGCAGGAACAACAATATTCTGTGCAAACAAAATGGGGCGATATCTTACCATGGGTTCAAACCTTTCTGCAAAGAGAATTCCCTGTGTGCACCTGCGGTCGCCAGCGCGTTGAAGCAGCGACTGTCGGGTACAAGGATCATTACCCCAAATGCGCTTTGTGTCGGGCAAAAGAACGCTGCCAAACGTGCAACAAGCGTGGGGATGTGATTCAACAGAGTGATGGACGTCTGCTTTGCTATGAATGTACTGAAGACGAAAAAGCAGAAGCGTTCATCAATCAACATCTTGCCGCCGCCCGACGGCAGGAAATTGTTGAGATGGTTCGGGTACTTCTTTCCGGCCAGGGGTTGGAGCACGACGCAGGCTATAAGATTCTGGAGGCAACTCTAGGACATGTAGCAAGCGAAATGGTTCGCAAACAACTGATGGAGAAGTGGTACGGTTACCCCGGTGGGTATCCATGGTACTATTTCACCCCAAAAGGAGTTTACGCAACCAAGTTGTCTCCAACTGCCTTGCGGCTTCTCATGTACTTTGATCAGGCAACTGGTCCGGGTTTCGTTGAGATGACCGCGTGGCTAACCGGCGAGGCACGCGGGTGCCGGGGTGATGATTTCTATGCCAATACACAGATACGAGGTCAAGATGTACGGCCTCATATCCGAAAACAGGCATTGGATACTCTCTCGACCGCAGGTCTCCAGGTGGCGGATTTTCTCCGCGGTCCGGAAGAGCAACGCATCGCCGCAACGATCGGCTACGGCGAGCTGGTTAAGATGTTTGGTGCAGATGCCGATCAGGTCAAGGAAGTGGTGGCCATCCTGGAGGGCGATGCTCAGGATTATGCCGCGGCCTTGGCTAAAATCCAAGAAACTCAAACCTTGCTTGAGGCAGCCAAGCGGGGTGAGGTACTCGTGAATTTCGGTGGGCACTTCCGCCATATGGGTGACAATGACCAAGAAGGTTGTTGGGTCATTGGCCCTGACGGCCGTGAAGTTGAGCCCGCCAACACCGACTATCGCCGTCATTACACCAGCGAAGGTGACAAACGTTGGCCGGTGGTCGGTCCCAAAGAGTTAGCACTCAAGTGGAGCCGCGGCCAGGGCGGGCGAATGTTTATCGAAAGTTGGGAGGTTGTAAAACTCCCGGTTGACGGTGTAACGGAAGCCCAACGCAAAGCTGCGCGCACCATTGAGCCGCATGAGCGTTTCCGCGGCCAACAGGTCGGGTGGGATCTTTCACAGGTCTCTGTGGTAACTGTCACCGTCTCTCGGGACGAACAGGAACCGCCTACCCTCACCCTTTTGGTTGGCGGAAAAGAAACCACCGTTCAGATCGGCTGTGAAGTTTATGGCTGGTCTGAAGAGGTACTGGGCGCTGATGGTTACCAAGATGCCCAGGCCAACGGTGGATGGAGTTCGCCTTACCCGGTTGCCGGGAGGGCAGAGATTCGTGCGGCCGAAGCCGAACTGGCCAAACTCGATGAAGAGTTGAGACAGTTGCAGGCTTTGGAAGTGGCTGCAAAAAATGAATATGACGCTGCGTTCGATGCTGCTGATGTCCGGGAATTGGCGAATTGGGGAAGCCGCAAGGTGTTTCACCCTGATCCGCAGTTTCCGGCCAAGCGCAACGAGCGCAAACCCGATGAGGTTTTTGTCGTGACCTTCAAAGAAGAAGTTCACAATGGGGAAATGCGATTGGCGACTGATGTTTTTTACGATCCGCCCAGCCAGCAATGGCTAAAATTCGTGAATTTTCCTTTCAGCAAAATCCAGCCTATACCAGGGCGTCAATACCTAGTTCGTGTTCACCCCAGAAGTTCCCAACAGGTGGATCTTTTTGGTTTCAAAACCAAGAATCCACAAAGTGGAACTATTATGGGGAAGGGGTACTTTGCCGAGATCATCCCTGATCCCGAGCATTTTACCCAGGAAAAACTTCGCTTGGTGAACGAGCGGGAGAAAATTCAGCAGCGGATTGCTCAGCTGCGGAATCGGCCCGCACCGGCACCAAAGCGGAAACGTGTTACGGTCGCCGACGAAGAATATGAGTTAGGCGATCTTGGCCCAACAATCATGGCTGCGGCCTTCAACAAGGCCCGCGGCCGATAAGTGAACTTACGTCAGGAGTCAGGAGTCAGGAGGAAGTATGTTTATTGTTGGTTTTCCAATTTTATTAGCAGCAGCTTTATGCTATTACACCTTTTGGGGTGTGCTCGGTCGATGTGGTATGCATATTGACACAGCTATTCCTTGGGGAGTGGCAGGACTGCTGCTCACGTCTCTTTGGTTATATGTCACCTTTTTTGCATAGGTGACGGAGACAAAGAGACGTATTGTTTCGTGGGGAAAGACAGCGCACTTGTTCGCGCGTCTTTCCCCAGTAATTTTTATCCTATAAATCATTTATGGTATAAAAGTTACTCATACAAAGAAAGCATTATGAAGATACATACAAAAATATCTTCAGAACGTTTTTTTTGTAAACATGTTGAAGTCATCTGATGAAAGGAGAAAACGATGGCAAAGCAGTCATGTGAACGGTGTGGCGTAACAACTGGTCTGCAATTATTTGCAGAACAATTACTTTGCAAAAAATGCAGAGAAGCATTGCCACGACGTAAGTGCGCGGCAGTGGTCGCATACAGTGGAACGCGCAAATCTCGCGGGCTCAAGCGGTGCCCACAAAACGCTTTTGGGGACGATCTGCTTTGCGCAGCTCATAAAAAAGCGCGCGCTAAAGCGGAACAATGGGAATTTTGTCCGCATTGCTCTAATGTGGAACGCATCGTTGGCGGTGAATGCCCCCGCTGTCATGCGAAACCACAACAGATTTAGTTTTAGTCAGGTGAGAAAGAGACACCTGTTCATTAGTACCTATTTGCTTGGTACTAACTGAAAAAATTTCTCTTTATCTATTTTGAGGAGGGACTGTTTTTCAGTATCCTCCTCAGTATTTCTTATTTCATAAAAAATTATGAAATGAGAGGTACCGATTTTGATATAATAATCACGTCGTGTACAACAATATCCTCTAATAAGAAGGAGAGAAACATGTCAACTCAGTGTTGTGTTTGTGGTAAGACCCGAAATCTGCGAATTGTCGCGGGCAACGTATATTGCAAGCGACATGCTGAAGCAGTACCACGCAAGCAATGTGTGGCTGAAAAGAAGAGTAGTCTTTTCCGGTTCCGCGGCCCGGTTCGTTGTCAGGGAATCGCATTCCATGGTGATGTACTGTGCCAGGCGCACAAAGATTCTGGCGCAGAAGCGCTGGAATGGGAACAATGTCCCACATGCAACAATTGGCGTCTGAAAGGAGGTAAATGCCGCACACGCACATGCGGATAAAATCAGGCAGATGCAGAGCTGCCTATTCACAAGTAATGTATTTTACTTATGAAGAAGAGGGGTTCCTCACTCTGCATCATATACATTGAGATCAGAGAGCTGTTTATGAGAGCACAGGGCGAAACCCTGGTGCAACAACAACCTTTGTTTTGCAGTAAGCGCAGGACAGGCCTTATTGATAAAACAGACCCTCATAAACAGCTTCCTGGTTTCAAAAAAATAACGGCCTTTCGGGGCCGTTTTTTTATGTCTCAAATGCATGATAAACATCCATTTTTAACGGAAAAATTTGCAAATTTAAAACAGATATGTAAACTTGTATCATGAGCGAAAATTCTGAAAATCCCATCACAGATGAGCATACCGTAGATACTGCCCATCGTATACAAAAAGATTATCTCAGAAAATATAAACTGGCACACACAGCAACTGATTTTTTTTATAAGCACTCCATTTTAAATGAAGATGGCTCGGTAAATGAAGAAAGTAGACGAGCATTACTAGATTTTGAGGAACAGGGAATAGATCCACTTTTTGGGTTATATCGTGATAACGAAATAAAACGAATAATTGATGATCTAGAACTGGAAGAGGCACTTGCATTAGTCCCGCAACTTGAGAGAGAAGTACGTACCGATCCTCGCAAATTCAGCGATACTCTTCGATCTGTAAAAACTCAGACATTATTGGCAACCAAGCTTGAAAGATATGGACAGAAGGTTACCTTACTCAAAGAAAACGGTACAAAACGACCTAAGCTTTCTATAGAAGACTTTTTAAACGAATGGGGAGTTCAGCATACATCGGATAGTGCAAAATTACAGCTTTTACCCAGTTCTAAACCTGCTGATATTCATATAGTTCGTAGTAAAGATACATTTAACATGAGTTTAAAATACCCATACTTACGCGAAGAATTAGCTCTGGAGCGTTTATCGGAGGAGGGAAAAATAGACGAAATATATCAGAATTACTTTCCACATAATACTGTTATACCGGCGACAGTCTACACTGATGCCCGTTCTGCAACGCTCCATGGAGTGGGCATGATCTATGATATCGATCGGGTTTATGCCGCGTATCCGAGTGATATACAGTCTGAAAGGGTAAACGCAGGAGCAGCACAACTGAGTTATTTACCCCAAGTAGTTGATTGGTCAGGGGTGAGAAAAGTAGCTAACTCTCAGCTTGCTGTAAACTTAAATAAGTATTATTACTATCCAGAACTTTGGGTTTCCGGCAAACCCAGAGAAGTTTTTGTGCGCCCGTATGACTCAATAGTTATGCGATCATTGGCTAGTGATTATGCAAACGATCAGGGTCGTGCCATATGTGCACATATGTTATCACGTGCATATGGGTTACCTATTAAAGTTTTAAAATAGCCTGCTTTATCCTAATCAGTAGTATCTTCCTCATCCTCCGAAAGAAGTGGAACATCGTAGTAATACTTTTGCTGCATCTCCCAATCGCAGTTAACAATTTTTTTAAGCACATCATCAGAAAATTTACCATGACGTAGAATTCTTTCGGTTAAACGAGCCGAAAGAAAATTAGAAAATCCACCGCGGATAATACGGATTTTTGCATCCGGATTCTGTGTATTAAGTTCGCGAATCATCCGAATAACTTCATCGGATAAATAAGTAGCTTCTTTACCTTCCCGTTCATTCTGAATCAACGTTCCAATCATCGAAATCTC
Source organism: uncultured Candidatus Saccharibacteria bacterium (assembly GCA_964641145.1). GTDB lineage: Bacteria > Patescibacteriota > Minisyncoccia > Phycocordibacterales > SBAW01 > GWA1-54-10. Next base: position 21,748 of record CAZXKI010000004.1, read on the forward strand.
TCCATCAAACTCAATATCTTCCTCATGTTTAACTATTCCCGTTTCATCTTTTTCCAAACGCAATATACCTTCCCGGCTAATCAGATCGCGAATCGGACGCCCGATTTCCACAAAAATAGTCAGATACGGTGTGTCTCCGGCTTCTTTACTTTTTTGTCTTTCGGAATGCGATTTAATCCCATCATATGTTGGATCAACAATCACGGCCCGTGGCAATTTTTCATTTTTTCTTACCGAAGGATCAATGCCATTTTTTTCCAAAAGCCCGGCAACTGCCGGACTCTCAGCGGCGGTCTGGTAGAGAAGCAATCTGTGCGACTTTGCCAGCCGTTGCCAATGAGGTTTTGCCTCTGCATATGTCTCCACCAGACGGGTTGCGACTGTTTGGCGAAGAGTTGCCGGGATCTTTTTTTCGGCAACAAAACGGAGTGTCGATTGCAGTAAGTTATCGTATGATTGTTCTTCATGTGAACTCCGATATGCAGGGGAGGAAATAACATCGGTGAGCATTGTGCCAAAGGCCGCAAGTTCCGTTTCATTGGGAGTTAATAAAAGTTGTTCATAAATGGAATCGATTACATGTCGGTCAACTTTTTTGGAAAGAGAACTGGAGAAATCATAGGTAGCTTTTTTGTACGCTTCGCTTCCCGGGATCATCCAGTCCCGAAGTTCATGTGGCGGAATGCCAAATCGGGTATCATCTTTGTCCCAAATGGCCGCGATGGCAGTGGAATCCCGGGATATTTTACGGAGGATTTGCATTTTAGTTTCCAGCGGCAACTTCTCAATAGATTTTGTTTGAAATGAATCTAAACTATATAAAATATTCAGTCCCGATCCTTCTGCCAGCCGACGGTTTAACGATTCCTGAGCTCGTTGTTGTTTTAAGGCGGTTATTTCCGGAGCTTCAAAACCGCTTTTTCTCTGAGCGAATATCTGTATGTTTTTTTCGACATCATTATTTTGGGCACATATGGCCGCATAGTAGGGGAGTTCGTCTTCAGATAGTGATATGGTGCGAATTTCACCGTTAATCGTAATGTGAAAATTAGCCTGTCTTTTCGCTAAATTATCTTCACTCGTTATGAATGCTCCTTCCGGTTCAAACGTAACACAGTTGATCTTATCCGCTAAGGCTTGTACTGCACTCTTCCATTCCGACTCAGAATATCGTCTTTGGGCAACGTGTTCCTGAATTCCGCCCCACAAAACAGAAGGATTCAGGTCACTGCCTCCGCGAGGAGTTGAAAGTAAGAACGTATGACCGCCATAATCAGAGCGGGATACAAAATCCTGGCCTTTTCCAAAAAGAGCTTCCGATTGATGGAGGCGAACGGCCACATCTTCCAGATTAATGGGCGGTTTATCAGTACTATTTTCGTTTAGATTCCGTAAGATCATCTTTGTCCCCACCACGGTATCGTCATCATTGCGTTCCTCGTCTATAAGCATTACGACATCAACAGTAATTCCTCGTGAACTGGCTTTATCAAGAGCTTTTTCTATACCACCTTTATCGATCTTCAATCCGCGCACATCAAAATAAGCAATCTGATAATTATGCATCAC
>CAZXKI010000005.1:0-935 GCA_964641145.1 uncultured Candidatus Saccharibacteria bacterium
TTTACCGCATGATCTCTGCCTTTCTGATCGTCTTTGCGATCTGGAACCCGACTGGCTACTCCTATGTCGACTGGGTACTCGCCTACTGGGGTCAGCCTGTCGAGTGGATGATGATCATCATCGCGGGAGTCGGTCTCTTGCTTGGCTCGTGGCTGGTCATCGCGACGATCTTCACGTTCAAGCGACTGCCGCGGCGCACATTCATAGGCGGTGCGGTACTCATGATCCTGATCTTCCTGCTCCTGCAGTGGTTCGGGAGATGGGACCTGCAGGGCGCTGGAGAAGTACTTCTCTGGATCAGCCTCACGGCAGCAGCAGCGCTGCTGGCGCTCGGGCTCTCCTGGCGCGAACTCAACAACTATTACGATCGCCTCAAGCCCAAGCGGCGTCGATGAAAGTTCGAGAACTGGCCGTCCGGCTCCACCGGACGGCCCTTTTGTTTGTATACCTATAAAAAAGAATGCCGCCGCGGGTTACCGCGGCGGCTGTTGTTGTGTGAGCGAAGATCTCAAGCTGCGTTCGAAGTCACTTCGGACAGGTTCTTGCCTGCTGCCTTGAGGCGACCGAAGAGGGAGAAGGCTTTTTCTGCCCGCTCCTTGATGTCGTCGACGTCGCTCTCCAGACTAGCGACGTCGTCCTCGAACGCATTCTCGTTGATGCCGTTTTCGAGGTCCTCCTCGAGGATACGAATTATCTCCGAAGTCCGACTATAGAGATCATTAAACGTGGCAACACTGCCGGTCTTTTCGTCACGTAACGGAGCGAGGAGGGTATCGATTTCGTCGAGCTGCCGCTTGAGCTTGGGGAGCTTCTTCACCTCCGGGTCGAGGGCAGCGATCCTCTTGGTGAAGTCCTTCACCGCATCTTCGATTTTCCCCATTTCCTGAGTGACATCCGAGTTCTCGAAGTCGCTGAGGGCCGTCTCGATCGCCTCG
>CAZXKI010000005.1:945-8626 GCA_964641145.1 uncultured Candidatus Saccharibacteria bacterium
GGCGCCGCATCTTGCTCGGATGCAACTGGCGCAGGGTCACGATGGTCTTGCCGTTGTCGGGATTGTCGACGTAGGCATTGAGCCGCTCACGGATGGCAGCCACTCGCTTGCCGACCTCAGCAGTACGAGCTTTCAGCGCCTCATCCTGGTCGATCAGGGTGAGCGTGCGGATCACTTGCGCGCAGTTGTTCAGGACGCCCTCCATCGCATTCAGCGCATCATGAACGGAGCCAGTTTCTTCGAATTTGATGCGAAGCACCACCGGCTGATCTCCGGCCTTCACGTCGGCGCCGGCCGTTTTGGGGCTGGTGACCGGTTCAGGCGCCTTGGCGGTCTTCTTATTTCGCGGGAAATGCGCCCACGACAACAGAAAGAGGCAGCAGACGAAGATCACGAAGACGATAGTGTTTTGATGGGCGAAGAATTGAACAGTGCTCACCACCTCATACACGGCGGTGCCCTGCCTGACCGCACCGATCGGCACCACGGACGCGGATGCGAGGATGCAGGCAATAGCAAAGAGAATGATCGACATGGGACTTCCCTTTCTCCAGATAAGGCGCTTAGGGCGCGGTTGCTAAGTGACGTCCGACAAAATTTTACCACACTGTTTATTAAAAGTAAAGGGCGCCCGCTTTCGCGCGCGCCCCAATCTTGAAACTGCGACTCAGCTTTTCGCAGCCGCCCCTTTTGGCTTGCGCCATAGAGACTTTAAACCATCGAAGACGATCTGGACGTGGCCACGCGAAGCGAGCCTTTGCTGCCGGAAGTAGTTCTCCAGCAGGCGCTGATCATCGTCGAGAATCACGTCGATAGACGACACGACGACGTATTCTGTTCCCATGTAGGCCTTCCAGATCTCACAGAGATCAGACAGGTGCTGCTGGTAGCAGGTTCGCCGCCCCTTCATAAAGACCTCCCAGGCTGCATACGAGCTCCGGTTGAAGCGGTTGTCGATATGCATCTGGTGGTACATGCTCCAGAACACAGATACGATGTAGCCAATCATGAACATGGCTGCACCGCCAGCAACCGACGGAGCAACCCGGCCAGTCTCTTCTCCGATATTCTGAGGAATGAAGGGGGCGAATATCTGCGCCAAAGCAGCACCGAGCGCACTCAGCACAGCCAGCACACCCAGACGGATCCCCAGCTTGAGCATTCCCGACCTAAGGCGGCTGCCGAAGTTCTGCATGACCATCTTGTCCTTGTCGGCGTACGCTGCACCAATGTTGGCTTCGAGCGCCTTACGCAGGCGCCAGATGCCCCCGGCATACGAAGCCAGGATGGCCCGCACCGACATGAGGTACTCTTCGGCTGACGAGCCTGGATCTGCAGCAAGGGACGCAAGGTACCGCGCCACCCTCCTGCAATCTTCGCCACGGAACGTGCCTTCAGTTGTCGGATCATCTGCGACATAGGAGCAGTATCCCATGTACATCAGGGTCTCCGGACTCATTCCGATAAACTGCCTCTTCTCAAGAGACGAAGCGGACAGTACCTGTATGTTCATGACTTACTCCCCAAAGGTTAGATTCAAAAGGTGCCTGAAAATACAATACCTAAATAAGCCCTTTCTGTCAACTTGACATATAGCCGTTATACGGTAATGTACCTAGTGGCTCAGTCCCCCGCACCCCGCGGGCCAACAACGGAGACGCAACGTGAGCAATGTTTCCTCGGTACCCTCAGTATCCCGTCCGCAGGCCCCTGGCCGCGTGCGGGTCACGACCCAGCGGTTCCTCGGCAACTTCTGGATCCGCCGGGTCTTCTGGGCTCGGATGCTGCCGATCCTGATCTTCACCTTCGCGACCTACAACGCCTTCTGGGTCAGCTATATCAGCTGGGCCAAGGACTACGCATTCGAGATCGGCAACTTGAGCGGCAAGGACGTACTCATCCATCTCATCGTACTCGCGGTCACGGCACTCGTGGTCGGCAGTCTGTGGTGGTACATCCTCCTCAAGGCATGGCAGGGTGTGGGCGCTCGCTTTCTCAAGGCGATCATCCTGCCCGCCATCGTCGCGCTGCTGTTCTGGCTCGCGATCGAGCTCGGATGGATCACGACCGGCGGCCCCTTCTTCATCACCCTGATCGAACTGGCGTTCGGCGTCGTCGTCAGCGTCATGTTCTCGATGACGATCATCGACCGGTACCTCTCCGGCACCATGGGCACGACCACAATCGTGCAGGAAGGTGGAGGTTCCCTGGAAGACCAGCACCAGCCGGTCGACGTCCAGGTCGACGTTCATCCTCACCAGCAGTAGCGTCGCTACTGCCCCGCCCCTCGGCTTCATGCCGGGGGGCGTTTTTATATAAAAAGAAGAAGGCCCGCGCAGTGTGCGCGAGCCCTCAAGAAACATCAGGTGCGTTTCAGCCATTTTCGCGCCACCTGCCAGCGCGACTTGCGCCGGCGGTAGGCTTCGACAATACGCTGTTTGTGCCACAACACACGCTGGTACCACGACTGCGCGTGCAATATTTCAAGCACTTGCTCGCGCACATCTAGATATTCATGATGCAGGTGTGCGAACCAGCGCTTCCGCAACAGCTTCTCGTAGTAGATATGCCAGATGTAGTGGAAGATAGATGCGTACGCAAACTTGAACACGAGACCCAGAACCACGAGCAGCACATAGCGACCGTTGTTCCAGAGATGGAACTCATAGATCTTGAAGCCGAAAAATCCGGCCGCCATCGGCGGGAGGAAGAACCATCCCAACCACAGAGGCTTACGCTTCAGCCAGGCCTCGACATGACGCAAGCCGATCAACCGGATGAAGTAACGCGTCAGGTCGGTCCACCGATCAAGCAGCCAGCTTATGGCCATCAACGCGAGTACTGCAATGACAATCATCGTAGTAACCGCACGCCGCATACGGCGCTCTAGTTCAAACGACGTATACATTGCACACTCCTGCGTTTTGAGTTTCGTCTAATTTAATTATATAACACTAATACTAATTGTCAATAATTACGCAATGGGGTTTTCGCCGCGGATGAGGCGGATCAGTACCATCACCACTGCAATAACCAAGAGTACGTGGATAAATCCACTAATCGTGTAAGACGTCACCATACCCAAGAGCCAGAGCGCTATTAATATGATTGCTATTGTTGTTAACATAGACAGTAATTGAGACACGAACAGGGTGAGAGAAGGATGAAGGCCGCAGAATGCAATACGCAAAAAACGCCCCACCTACCTTATTGGGGGCGTTTTTGCTTCCTTCAAGCCCGACCGCCTCGGCGACCAGCTTCGCGAGCCCGTACTGGATCGTTGGCAAAGTTGCCCGGGTTACTGTCCTTGCCCTGACTCTTGCCACCCTTTGAAGCAATGCGGCGGCGCTCTTCTTCGCTCATCGAAGCAAAACCGCGCCCCCCTTTCGTGCTTTCAGTTTCAGAATTTTCAGAAAGGGTTTCGCCCTCGCTCATCTCTTCGTTAAGCGATTCATCGCGCTCTGCATCGAACTCTCGTTCTTGCGTCATGTGAGTGTCTCATTACGCTTATAATGTCGACTACCCCACTCTATCGGAAGCAGGCTGAAAGAAAGATTAATGCTCTCTATGAACGTTCACGCTCCGCTTATGAAGCGCGAGAACTTTCTGCGTGGATAGTGAGCAATGCGAGCAGGAGAGCGACTGAAAGCGGCCCTAAAAAGATTCCTGCAGCGCCAAATACGGCAAGACCGCCCAAGACAGAAAGTAAAATAAGCAGCGGATGGAGCTCCGCGCCACGGCCCACGAGTTTCGGCCCGAGCATATTGTCGATAAGCCCGACAGCCATCACTGCCCAGATCGAGAGGCCGATAGCCTGCGGCACATGGCCCGTAGCAAACAAGTACAGTATGGCCGGCACCATAACCAGCGATGTGCCTACCGCAGGGATAAGCGCAGACACTGCGGTAACCGTACCCCAGAGCACTGGGTTAGGGAGGCCAAAAAAGAAGAACCCAGCGGTGGCGATCGTGCCCTGGATAAGCGCAATAAGCAGATTGCCCTTTACTACTGAGTTTACGGCAAGGGCAAGACGCCCAAACACCCGTTCTTCATCTACACTGCGCAGAGGCGAGAGCTGCATGATCCTTTTCTTAAGCGCCGACCCGTCTTTAAGCAGGTAGTACAGCGCGATAAAGAAGAAAAAGAGACTTAAAACAAAACTGCTGACACCGGTAAGAATGCCGCCCAGACGGTTAATTACAAACTCGAGCCCTTGGCGCGCATAGGTGTCAATATTTAGAGCAAATGACTCGACGTTGAGGTTAACCCCTGGCACGAACTGCTGTATAAGCAGGGTCACGTTAACGCCAAACATATACAGTGCCGCGACCCCTTCGCCATTTATAAAGTATTCATATAACCCGCTTGCCTCAGTAACGATCTGGGTGAGCACCAAGGCAATCGGCACCACGATGCACACAATAAAAAATAAAATGGAACCGAGAGCAGCCAAACCGGAACTCCCCTTAACCGCGCGCAGTATGCGGCGATACACCGGACGGAGCACTATGGCAAACACCGCTGCCAATGCAAGCGGTATCAGAAAAGGCTTAAAGATATAAAAGGTTAATACAAACGCGCCAAGAAGGAGCGCTAATAAAAAGTAGGGGCGCAAACTTTCTGCCTGCATGCCCCTACTCTAACACTGTTTTTTAGCTTTGCTAGATGCCTCGCTTGCTCTGCACATCAATAACCCCTACGATGTCATATATCTCGTTCGCACTCGGCTCATTGAGCATGCCGGTCACCTCTATGCGGTCGCCCACATCAAACTCCCACGGGCCAGGCTCATTAAACAAGTTTTTAAGTGCATAGTGACTACCGTTGTCTGCTTTAAGACCATACGCACACTCCATAGTAGTTGCAGGACCACCCTTGTGCGGCAGGCAGGTAATTGTGCCCTTAAACGTTATAACGGTGCCAAAGAGTGTAGGCTCAATGCCGCCACCCGCTGCCGGATTAGTGGGGTCATCGCCAGGCGCGGAAGAAATTGCAGCAATAATGTCGTCTACTGTGTCGTTGCCTGCAAGATTATAGTTGAGACGAGCAGCGACATTAATAAGAAGCTGGAGCATGCCTTCGTCGGTAATGGCCCGAGCAGCTGAATGCACTTCGGGTTCGCCATTCAGGTCATACACTACTTCCCCATTTTTGTAGCGATAAAAGCCGATTGCCGCGTCTACGTTGTCAAAGTCGTTAGCCGTAAGCCCAGGAAATGCCTGCATAAACATAAATGGCTCAAAACCCTCGATCGGCTGACCTACGCGTGAGATAGTGCCCTCCCGCATCTGGTCAATAAAACTCTGTGCGGCTTCTGCAGAAATACTGGTGCCCTGCGGCCCGCGCTCTTCTGAGTTGCTTGCGACGTATAACCACCCGCCAATAAGGATAAAAAGAAGTAGAGCCCCCAGCCCCATACCGCTTAAAACTTGTTTGTTCATGGCCATATAGACGTGCACAATGCTAGTTAATTACAACCTATTGTAGCGCAGTATAGAGAAGAGTGGCCAGGATAAGATAGGTAGCCAAGGTAACCCCATGGGAGTGGGAAAAGAATTTAACCGCGGTGCCAAGCGAGCGTTTGTTTGTAAACGGGTTGCCGTCCATGTTCACGTCGGAATGTACTTCATCCATAACCAGATGGCTCGCGTAGCCAATGGAGACCCCTGCCCCAAGAAGTATCGCTGCGTCGGCGTCTATACCAAAGTGTTTTGCCGCTAAGAACGTAGCAAGACCCGCTATGGCAGTTGCAGGAATTGAATGAAAAATGCCGCGATGTTTGGTAAACCGCTTGATAATGCCGCCTATCACAAACCACGTAACCGCCATAACAAGGAGCGGAACACCGCCCACATACTCATACTGTCCCGGCCACCGACTAAGCGCATAGTAGAGAGCGACACCAGTCACCGCCAGTGTTGCCGCGCCAAACACCATATAAAACGGGATACCTGAGTCGCTGTCGACGTCGGGCAGAAACGATCCTATAACCGTAACGCCAAACAGCACCCCAAGCAGTATTGGGTCGGTTAACAATGCATAAAAGTACACTGCGACCACTGTTGCCATCGATGCAACAGCGCCTACCGTTACGTGCGCCCGAAATGAGGCCATGTATATATTTTACCCTACAAACTAACTGCCTTTTCCTTCTTTTCGTTCCAGTAGCGCACACCAACCCACAATACGATTACAAAAATCATAAAAGGCCAGGAAAGAAACATGCTGAGCGCACGCTCTCCTATGTGGTAGACAAGCAGACCCCAAAACGTGTTCCATACAACTACCGCCGCAAGCGAATAGCTTAAGAAAGCAATAGTCGGATACTGCATCACCCCTGCTGCAGTAGATATAAATGCCGCAAGCCCCGGGCTCCAGTAGCTCGTAAACACCGCAAAGATGCCATACTTGGTCAACTTGCTCTTGGCCTCATCTATGTACTGCTTAATCCCGAACGCGACAAGAACTCTGTACCAACCATAACGCCCTAAAAAATAGTTCAGAGTATAGCCGCACCACAGAGCCATCATGACGACCGCAACTGATACTGCCGCTGCAGCTGGTGTAGGGGCAAAAATAACTGAAATAAAAATAATAAGACTGCCGGGGAAATACCACCCCACTACCAAAAGCGACTCTACAAAGGCTCCAATAAACACAATAATGTAACCGTATTGCACAATGAGTCCTCGCAGCCACTCAATCAACACCTCGCGCGGAGGCAAGTCAAAAAATCCCCACAAAAAATACATTCCTACCACAAAACAGGCGCCGATAAGTGGCACCTGTGCAGCCTGCCAAAGGGTTTGTAGCCTATTCATGTGCCGTACTATAGCAGGAAAATAAAAACGGCGCGGGAATTCCCGCGCCGATTTTAACGTATGAGCACTTGATCGAGGCCTTACCAGAACACCCCGCCTCTACTGTCGCTATAGAAACCAGGCGGCAGCTTGTCCTCTTCCAGCCAATCAGGATTCTTGGGCCCAAAAGAGGGCTTGAGCCTCAAGGTCGACTCACCGCCGTTCTCGACAAACGTGCCCGTGCGGCCCTTCCTCCGCTGAAGCACTTCAGGCTTTACCGGCTCAGGGCCACCTTGCTTAGTGTCTGTCATCACCTAACCCTTCGAAGCAAATCGGGATGTTGGAATTGCGCAGCGCTCGCGCCGCGAGCAGCATGGTTTGATGCTGGTTCTTGGTGGCCACCCTAATCTTCTGCCACAACGCAGATTCTTCAGCGATGAAGTCTACCTCGCTTCCATTTACCTTACGGATCCTCACTCGAAAGTGGCCACCCCCTTTCATAGTTGTTTTGCCCAAAACTACACTCTCGATACCCAACTTACTTCTTTGGCCATCGAGTATGTCAAACACCCGCGAGACACCTCCTGTCAGGCGTCGGTTGCCACCACGTCGGACATAATGCATGATCGGTCGCTCCTCAAAGATCATTCCAGCCCTCCCTAGTTCAGGCGCTGGTCCGAAAATCGCTTCTCGCATCAGAGCCCGAACAAAAAATCTCCGGCGTTTCCGCCGGAGATTTTTCTGCTTTAGTTTTGGTTCGTTAGGCCCTTACGTATTGCAGTTGCATCTCCGGCAAGATTCTCTTAAGGACTACAAAGAAAATGACAGCCGAAATGAAGTTCGACGTACGGCTTGTGCGAAGAGATGCTGCGAAGGTCATA
>CAZXKI010000005.1:8726-22994 GCA_964641145.1 uncultured Candidatus Saccharibacteria bacterium
TCTCCCCTGCGCATGCAGGCCAAACACTTGGTCTGGTTCTTGCGAGTCTTCAAATATTTGCCGCCGCACTCGCAGATATAGATCTGCGACTTGGTAGTCTTAAAAACCCAGGTGCCATAGGCATGGACCGGCTTGTCCTGCTTGATAGGTGTTTTAGCTTGTGGCTGAGCCTTCTTTTTCTGCATACGAAAATAAAAAACCCTCTTCTAGGAAGAAGAGTGGTTAACGAATTTACTATATAGTAAGTGTAGCAGTTTGTCAATTATGCGTTGCGGTCTCGCATATTCTTTGTAAGCGTCTGCTTGCGAAGACGCACACTTTTTGGAGTTACTTCTAGATACTCATCCTCACCCATAACCTCAAGTCCGCGCTCGATAGACAACTCAAAGGGCGGCACAAGATTAATAGCTTCGTCAGACCCCGAGGCGCGCATGTTGGTAAGTTGCTTACCTTTGGTCGGATTTACATACATTTCCTCGCCTTTTGAAGTGTTGCCGATAACCATCCCTTCATACACCTCAGTTGCTGGGCTGATATACAGCACTCCGCGATCTTGGAGGTTCCACAGTGCAAAGCCGAGCGCTTTGCCCGCGATCATTGAAACCATTGAACCCACAATGCGCTTTTGGATCTCGCCAACGTACGGGCGGAACTCAATAAAACGGCTTGAGATAATTCCCTCGCCTTTGGTGTCGAGCACAAACTGACTGCGATACCCAAGGAGGCCGCGGGTCGGACCTTCAAACATCAGGCGCACTGAGTCACTGTGCTGTTTAACATCTTTAAGCACGATCTTGCGCATACCCAAGCGCTCAATAATAGCGCCCTGATACGCCTGCGGCGTATCAATGACAATTTCTTCAAACGGCTCTTGCTGCTGGCCGTTTTCATCCGTATGCAAAATTACCTGTGGCTGGGACACCTGCATCTCATAGCCCTCTCTGCGCATATGCTCAAGCAAGATAGAAATATGGAGCTCGCCGCGGCCGTATACTTTAAAGGCCTCTGCCTGTGAAAAGTCGATCTTGAGGCCCACGTTGACCTCGAGCTCGCGCTCCAGACGCTCGCGTATCTGACGAGAGGTCACAAACTTGCCTTCACGGCCAGCAAAGGGAGAGCTGTTAACCAAAAAGTTAAGAGCGATAGTGGGCTCATCCACGGCTATTACCGGCAGCAACTCTACCTCCTCTGCTCCGGCTACGGTTTCGCCAATATCAATCGCTCCCAAACCGGCAATCATCACAATGTCTCCTGCTTTAGCCTCCGTAACTTCAATGCGCTTGAGGCCGGTGAATGAAAACATTTTTGTTATCTTTGCAGCGCGGGTTTCTTTAGATGCATTTTTTACAAACACCTGCTGGCCCGTTGCAAGAGAGCCCTCATAGAGACGGGCGACCGCAAGACGGCCGAGAAAGTTATCGTACCCAAGGTTAAATGGTTGTGCACGAAGAGGCTTTGACTCGAGCTCAGGAGCCGAAGCCGGCTTTACGTGAGAAAGAATCATGTCGAGAAGAGGCGTCAAATCTTTAGAATCATCCTCGAGCTTTTTCTTAGCGATACCCTGGCGGCCGATCGCGTAGATAACGGGAAAGTTAGACTGCTCATCGCTCGCGCCCAGCTCCAAAAAGAGTTCGAGCACTGCCTCCTCGCAGGCTGCAGGATCAGCCGCAGGCTTATCGATCTTGTTGATAATAACGATAGGCTTGAGGCCCAGCTCGAGCGACTTCTTAAGCACGAAACGCGTCTGCGGCATCGGACCTTCCTGGGCATCTACCACCAGAAGCACGGAGTCAATCGAACGCAGCACGCGCTCTACCTCGGAGCCGAAGTCTGCGTGGCCGGGGGTGTCGACGATGTTTATCTTAGTGCCTTTGTAGGGTACTGAGGCGTTTTTGGCATAAATAGTGATGCCACGCTCACGTTCGAGGTCATTCGAGTCCATAGAAACACCCTCCTCCCCCACGCCAGTTTGGCGCATCAAAGCATCGGTAAGAGTGGTCTTACCATGGTCTACGTGCGCGATAATAGCGATGTTGCGAATTTCCATAAAAAAAGTGCCCTGGCGGCTTAAGAGCACAATACCACAAAAACTAATTTTACTGAAGGGCGCCCGGATGCTGGGTGCTCCACTCGTATAAAGCGACTGCTCCGGCCGCGGCGACGTTCAGAGATTCTGCACTGCTGCTTATCGGTATTGAGAGCATATGGTCGCACAGTGACTTGGCTGCAGGAGCTATGCCATGAGCCTCATTGCCGAGCACAAACATGCTGGGTTGAGTAAACTCTTGATCCCACAGGGTGTCCTTGCCTTCGCCTGCTAAGCCGTAGAGTACAACCCCTTTCTTTTTAATCGCAGAGAGTGCCTGCTGGGTGCCCGAGACTTGTACGAGAGGAATTGTAAACGCTGTTCCTGCAGATGCTTTAATAACCGCGCCCGTAATGCCGGCCTGATGCTGCTCGGCAAACAACACGGCACTCGCGCCAAACGCAGCAGCCGAACGAATGATTGCGCCCACGTTGTGAGGGTCCTGCACTTCACTTAAAAACACCAGCGACGTATCGGGGGTAGGTTCAAACGTGTCCAAGAATTTCTCAAACGGCACTACGAGACCACCAAGAGCGATAAGTGCGATCACTCCTTGGTGCGGAGCGTTGCCCTCAGCCTGAGAGGTGGCCTTGCGGTCATCGAGCTTCTCAACCGGAACGCCCGACCGTTTAATCAGTTCGCGCAGCTCGCGGTCATCCATACTAGACGCTAGGTGAATCTTCCGCACACAGTCAGGCCTGCGCATGAGCGCTTCAGCCACGGCGTGTCGCCCATATATAAAAATCTTACTTTGCTTCATAGTGTTATCCCAGCGAACGAGCCGCGACCCCAATAATGAGGATGCCGATAAAGTTGAATATAAACGATACCGCAATAAATCCTGACATTTTCATCTTAGAGAAGCCTAGCAGGGCCACTCCGAGCTCATCTGGCAAGGGAGAGGCAATAATAAGCCCTCCGACAAGAAAAGTCAGCCACCGAAACGAGCGGACCTTGAGCAGGTGTTTTAAACGTCTGCGGCCTCCTTGAGTACCCACCATCTCCATCAGATGCTCGGAAAAACGTTCTTTTACAAATCGGAAGATGATAAGATCGCCGACTACAGCACCCACAGCGCCCGCAAATGCGGTAAGAATGATCGGATACTCTTGAGCTATCTCGCCCAGGGTAACGATTGCAGGCGCGGTAGTAAAGATGGATGTAAAAAAGATGCCCGCAATAAAGCTGCCCCAGAACTCAAGCTCTTCGGTGCGCGTTAAGAGGCTTACCAACGCGTCAGTGCGCACCAATATAACGGCAATAACTACGCTCAGCGCAATGATCCCAAGGTCTTTGAAAAATCCTGTGTTGTAAGTAGTGTGTCTCACCTATCTAAACATAACCGAACCGCTGTCAAACTTTAAATCAAATATGAGCTCGCCGGAGGCAACATGATAACTTTGTGTGTCAGATAAGAGCTGGGCAAAGGTATTTTCCTGCGACCCTTCGCAGAACATTTTGGTCATACCTATGTTGCTGAACGTTATCTGGCTGCCGTTGGTGCTGTAGGAACCGTTCATCTGGTTACAGTCGGTTGTTGCGCTAAACGAGCCGTCGGTGCCGAGATTGAGTGTGAATGCGTTTGGGTCCTGCGGCACGATCTCCCGGCCGTCGTTGTAAAGCGCAGCAACCCAGGTCCAGGTTTGAGACGTAAGAGAAGCGTTTTCAGGGCTCGCCTGCTTTTCTTGATAGATATAGTTGTTGAGTACGAAGAAGCCGCCCACAAGCAGTACCACTACTGCACCCACTGTAATAAGTATCTTGTTCATGCGTTATTACTAGACGTACTTAGTATACTATCTATTACGTATGACTCGAAACATTCTTATTGCAGCGGGTTTATTGGCACTTATGGTAGGAGGCGTGATGGTTTTTGGCGGTGGAAACTCTATGAGTGAGGGTCCAGCAGCTCCGCAGGGCAAAATCTCTGCTGAAACAGATGCGGCTGTTAGAGCACGCGTCACTGAGTTCGGCTCAAGACTCCAGGCCGTGTCTCTACTTTCTCCTACTGTTTCAAGCGATATGGCTGCGGCCTACGGCTCCTACCTTACCCCCGAACTGCTCTCTGTATGGCAGAAGAACCCTGCCGACGCGCTTGGACGTTCGGCATCTTCGCCCTGGCCTGACCGCATAGAGGTAGCAACCGTGTCTCCTATTGGAGCTCAGCAGTTTCAGGTGGAGGCAAACGTAATCGAGATTACCAGTGGCGATACCCCGCTTGAACCGGCAGCGGTGTATCCGGTTACTCTTATAGTACAAGAGCGCGGAGGCAGCTATCTTATCTCTCGTGTCACCAAGGGCGCGTACAGCGAACTGCCTCAACGCATAACGGTTACCGGCACCTGGGAATGTGTTCCGCTCACCTCAGGTCTGCCGGACAGCGAGTGTGTACTCGGTGTTGCCCGCGACCAAAGTGACGCGCACTTTATTGTAGACACTCTGCTTATGTCTTCTGTCCTTACGGTAAAGAAAGGTGATCATGTGAGAGTAGAAGGTGTCATGATACCCGCAAACCAGCTCAGCACTGACCGGTGGCAAAAGTACCCTATTGACGGCATTATCTCGGCCACCGTGGTTCAGAAACTCTAGGTACGTTACTACTTTTCTATATCGTGGATCTCCTTCTTGATCGTGCGCTCTGCCGTATCAAGGCTCTTCTTAAACCGTTTTAATATACGATCTTCTTCGCGTGTTAAATCGCGTGTTGATTTTGCCTTCTCGAGGTGACGCACACTGTCGGCAAGATCTTCGCGCAGCTGATCAAACACCTCATGCAGCACAGACTCTGCCTCATGCACCTCTTTGCCTACACTCCGCGTACGGCGGATCGTATGTTTGCGCAGGTAGAGCACCAGCCAAAGAAGCGCGAGCACTAGAAGTGCAAGCGGGGCTATAATCGCAACAACACGAAGGGCCTCTGCAGAGATAACGAGCGGAGCATTTTTTGGCTCTTCGGGCTGTGGCGCTTCGTCATATTCGACCACTAGCGGCTCTTCTAGATCTTCAGCTTCAGGCGCCTGCTGAGGAGCAGGCGTTGGCTCAGCAGGCAGAGGCGCGCTGTTTATAGTAAAGAGTGAAGTGCCGAGTGACGTGAGAACGTTGGTGCCTGCCCCGTCGTTGGCAAGAATCTGACCAGAGGAAAATGAGAGTCCTGCCGTCCCTGCAGCCTTAGCTCTAAAGGTAACCGTAAGCACGGTGCCACTGCCTTGGAATCCTGGGTTTAAAATAACACCCTCAAATGCAACCGTGCCGCGCTCGTTTGAGAAAGAAGGCTCCTGTGCCCACAAGTTAAATATCGAAGGCGACTTTGAAATACTGCGGACTTCTAACTTGTCCGATGGGAATGAGATAACCCCTGAAGCTGCGTTAATATACTGGTCTGCCGAGATACGCACGGTTGCCACGCAGGTTGCCCCTACGGCGCAAGAATTAGCGGTCTGTGAAAAAATAAGAGAGGCTGCGTGAGATAACAGCGGCAAAGCAAAAAGCAGGATGCCTGCACTTATACCTATGAATGCTTTCGCCATATAATTACGCTAGCTACGAGAAGAACCAGCAGAAGAGCTCCTATATATACCCACCAGGACACCGGATGAGAAAGAGTTTCTACGCGCACATTGCCGCTCCTATCGTAGGCCTTCACCACAATTGTAGCATCGGGTTTCTGATTTTTAAGCACATAGGGACTCACAGTGTCTGCACATTCTTTTCCTTCGCATACTTCATAGCGAGCTATACCGCTCCCTTTATCTTGCGTTGCAAATACTGCGAACCATGCGCCCTCAAACATGTTTGGATCTTGCACGAGCTCTATCGTAAAAGGCTCAGGCGGTTCATAGTCAGCCATTTCTACTCGAGCCCCCTGACCAGTGGGCGCTTGCTGAATCTCTGTAGAAAATGAGTGCACCGTAAGAGTAACAGGCGTTCCCTCGCCATCGTTTCGGTATGCCTTAGCATTGACAGCTCGCACGTAGGCTGCCCCCGCCGCCTTTGCTTTAACTATAAGACGCAGCACACTTCCGCCCACCTCATTAAACCCTCCCGGCATAATCCCCGAAAAAACAATGGATCCTCCCTTACTTTGCGGAGACTCGGTCCAGAAGAGAACAACCGAACTTCCGTCATCGATTTTTTGAAGCTCTAAATTTGGCGAAAGCTCAAGCACTACCTCAAGGGCATTGACTGGCTCATCGGCACTTGAAAGTAGCACTTCAACCTCAAGAGATTCCCCCACGCCAACCATGGCGGGAGAAATGATATGCAACTCGGCCGCTTGGAGCGAAAGTGGCAGAAGGAAGAATATTCCTAGTATAAAAAGAGTGCGTCTCATACTTAGCCTGTCCAGTTATACGCCATGATACTCAAGTCAACTAAGTCTACCTTTCCGTCATTGTTTAGGTCGGGGGTAGCGGGCGGATTAGGGCGCTTGTACCAGTACGCTGCTACAGAAAAGTCGACTAGGTTTATACGACAGTCTCCGTTTACGTCCCCTCTTCCGCAGACTTTTTGCTGAGCAAGCACTGTCTTGTCGCCCACCTTAAACGCGGCCGTGCCGCCAAAGGCAGTGATCTCGTTTTTATAGGTTGCCTTAGACTTAGCAAGGTGCTGGCCGTATGAAAGTTTGGTCGTGTCGAGATTATACAAATACGCCCCGTCTTCGTCGGTCACCGTATCTACAAAAATCTCTTCAGGAGAGTGCACAGAAATAGTAACAGTTGCAGCGGGCGCCGACTGGCCAAAAATGGCAATGTTCTCGCCGTACTTTACCTCCACCTTGTCGACCCCTACGGTAGGCGCCAGAAATATGCCACTTACCTTTGCCCCTGCGCCAGCGGTAAACGCAACAGGAATTGTAAACGTACCTGACCGGCGGCCATTCGCATCTTCGCTGTACACCCCTATAGAGTACGTGCCGGATGAAAGCCCGGTAAGCGAGGCTTCAAATTTAGCATCAGGTCCGGCTGCAGTAGTTAATGCGACCTTACCGTCCTTAAGCACCGTGACCTTGCTTAGTGGATACGCGCGGCCAGAAAGCACGATACCGGTCACGCTGGTGTCGCCGCTCCCGCTGCCCCCGCTCCCTGACCCGCCGCTACCACTCCCCGAGCTGGAACCGCTTGAACTCGGGCGCCATGTAGTGCGAACATCACAATTTGCACAATTAAACGTGATGGTCCCTGCTGCCTCGCTTGTTGCCGTACCTAAAAACTTTCCTGTAGCGGTATTGATCGTAACTCCGTTAAAATTGATCCAGCCGGTATTTTGACCCCACGCTTTGCCAGAGAGTGCGCCAGTGCCGTTATGAGTAACGCCGCCATTTGTAGGAGCCAGGTTAATCCACCCAAATACCGAGCTCCATATATAGCCGGTTACTGCAGAATCGGTAACCGTAACGGTCGCGTTGCTGGGCGCAAAGTTAACCCAGCCCATCTTGTTGCCCCATGCATACTTATAGCTTGAGTCGATCGTGCCCGTCGCTGCATATAAAAAGAGAGGCACACCAAAAAATAATAGTGCCATTGCCCAAAGACGCATGACACTATTCTACTCTATTCTGCTGTTGCGACCGGCTCTGGCTGTGGTTCAGATTCTTGTGGCGCAGACTCTTCTGCAACCTCTTCAACCGGCGGATCTTCCGGAACCACTTCTTCAACTTCTGGCTCGGGCTCAGGTGTAGACTCTTCGATGAGCTCTGGAGTTGGTTCAGGCTCGGGCTCCGGATCAACAACACTCGGTGATGCAGCCTGCCCTGCCAAAAGCGCTTTAAGCTGATCTTCGTTTACACAGGTGTCACCAATGCAGATCTCATCTTTGGCATGGAAGGTATTTGCGTACATGCTCTGTATGCCGTTTGCAGCGTCGGCAAACCAAGCAGTCATGCGGGCAAAGATGCCCCCCATAAACCGCTCGGCAAAACTTTCGGACTGTGGAGTTGAGCTTGCGGTTGAGGATGCGAAGATCTCTTCAAGATTAAGATTCATTTCCTGAATGGCCTTGGTGAGGAGCGAAGTGAGGCGCTCGTATTTAACACCTTGCAACTTACCGGTCTCGCTGTCATAGCGAGCGAGGATTGGGTTAACTGCGGCAACCTCCTCTGCCACAAAACCCAAGTC
The DNA here is from genome assembly GCA_964641145.1 of uncultured Candidatus Saccharibacteria bacterium. Taxonomy (GTDB): domain Bacteria; phylum Patescibacteriota; class Minisyncoccia; order Phycocordibacterales; family SBAW01; genus GWA1-54-10. The sequence goes on from CAZXKI010000005.1 coordinate 16,926, forward strand.
ATGTTCTCCACCTTTGTCAGCTACCCAATCAAACTCACGCGGAGTAAGCTTCAACACTTCTTCGAGACCAAGCGAAAGCTCAACTTGATTGTCTTTGTATTTACTTAGTGATGTGCAGTCACCGTAAAGCGAGCCTCCTGAGCCGTCCCAACACAAGGGGTCGGCACCCACTGCCGTGTTATCCTGCACATAAAATCTGCCGGACCCCAGGGCACCCAAGGTGTTATTTGATGGAGTGCCAACAACAAGAGCACTGTTCCATACAACCAGATTGTCATCACGGTTAACCATGCGCACATTGCTTTCTGCGTTAGTGTCAAAGTCTCGAATAATGAGATAATGACCGAGACTCGTGTATCCTCCATCAACAGTTAGTCGCTGGGATGGAGAAGTAGTGCCGACCCCTAATTCCCCGCCAGTAGTAAACGTAAAGAGTGGCGACGTTGGGAGTACCTCGTTTGTACCCAAGAAGAACTTATTGCTGTCTGACGAATCGACACCCATGCTCCAGCGAGTTATGTAGTTAGTCTGGAAGTATATCTTAGGATCAAAAGTACTTGCTGCATTGAGCGAGAGTGCTGCGTGGCTGGAGTTAGAACTTATACCCGCCTGAGTAAAGCCTGTGGTGTACACCTCAAGGTCATTGGCGAAGGTTGTAGTACCCACACCCACACTGCCGCCAAAGTACGCATTGCCACCGCTCGTGATATTAAAGAATGTGCTGGCAGTAGCCCCATTTGACGCGGTAGAAGACGCTACGGTAAAGAGTGAGCCGGCGGTATTGCCATAGTTCTTCTGCACCGAAAGCTTCGAATATGGGGTGGTAGACCCCAGACCCACGTTGCCAGTATTGTTGAAAACGACATACCCAGCATTGTCGACACGGAGACTGCCGCCAGACACTGCAGAGAAATCTACGTTGGAGAAGGTAGAGTTTTCAGAGAGGCGGAAGGCAGTTTCGAACGAGTCGGCAATGAGACGCATAGCAACATTGCCTGCCCCGCTGGTGCGCACATCAAGCTTAGCGCTCGTGACACCAGTTGAGTTAATACCCACATTGCCATAACTATCCACAATAAAAGGAGTGGATGTGGCTCCAGTGCCAGTAGAAGAAGCCACCACAAACAGTGGCGTGGTGCCCCCGTTGAAGTTGCTTACTCCAAGCTTGCCCCAAGGTGTCGTGGTGCCAATACCGACATTGCCGCCCGAAAGAATAGTCATTTTATACGACGTAGTAACGCCACCCGTATAAAAACCTAAGAAGTCATTGGAGAAATCATATTTCATAGAACCGCGGAGGGCTGATGCACCGCTTGGTGTAAATTTGTATTCTCCGCTACCCGTAGCAGAGCCAACTAGGTTCATGTTTGCATTGCCGTTGTTTTCTATAATCAGGAAATCTTTTTGGCCAAGCGACGGGAGACTGCTTACTGCGCCGTCTGTGCCGACAATATGGAGTTTTTTCTGGGGACTAGCTGTGCCAATACCGACATTGCCGCTGACATCAATAATGAACGCGGAGCCGTCGGGTGAGTCCTCGTCTTCAACTACAAAGCTTGGGCCAGTGCCGGTGTTGGTGACCGAGAGTTTGGCGTAGGGAGAGGTGCTACCAAGACCAAAATTGCCGTTATAGTTTAAGCGCGCCAGCTCAGAACCTCCATTGTCAGTGGCAAAACCAATGTAGCCAGTGGCACCACCAGCTCGTATTTGAGTAATTCCTGTTACAGAACCAGTTCCACCTCCCAAGATAAAGTTATTGCTGTTATCAAGCTGCAAAAGTGTTCGGGCTATACCTGTATTATCCTTCAACTTAATGCCGTAGTTGTTGCTTAGAAGCAAATAACCATTGGTCACATCAAGTTTCTCACTAGGAACATTGGTGCCAACCCCTACACTGCTCGCAAAATAGGCAACGCCTGTGGTCGTTGCCGAACCCGAGACAGTGAGGCCTTGCGTACCATTGCCGATTGTTGAAGATGCGCTGGTAATAATTCCTGCAATAAGTTGCAACAGTGTGGAGGTAGAGTTGCCAAGTGATGTCGGGGTGAACGGAAATGCACTTGAAGTAGGCCATGAAGTGCGGCAGTCGGTAGCCAAACAGAGCGCGGTAGCAGAGAGCGCGGTGGTCGAAGCAAACGGGAATACAGACGCTGTAAGTGTAGAGGTAGCTGTAAAGTACTGGCCGTATATACGACCGCTTACGACTGCATCACCCGCAACACTCAAGCGGGTTCCGGGAGAAGTAGTGCCGATACCGACGTTGCCACTCGAGCGCATGCGGATTGCCTCTACAGTTCCACCGCCGCCATTTGAGACACCGAGAACCAAGTCTCCTGCACCGCTTGCCGCATTGGTGACTATAGAAGATATGTATGAGGCATTGTCATCAACAAGACTCTGATATGGATGGAAGCGTATACGTACTTCGTTTCCAACAGTAGGAAAGGCATTGTTTTTAAAGTCGAGATTTACTGCTCCTCCCGTTTGAGTACCAAGCACAGAGAGTCTGGCTGTGGAATTTACGGCCCACGCAGCACTTGCACCGATCACCACATCTCCCCCGCCATTAAATACAGCATCATAGTGAACTACCCCTGTTTTACCGTTGTCATTAAAGTTAGGAGCCACATACAGCCCGGTCATAGTCTGCGTGTTGCCGCCGGCGATCATAGTTGGCACAAGCTTCAAACCATAGTAGACGTCTGATGTGTTGCTACGGCCCGTGAGTATTGAACGCAAGTTCAAGCCTGCTACCTGCCCACTCGCGGTCGCGGTAACTGCATTGCCAATATCCAGACCGGTAATCGGACTTGTAGTGCCAATACTTACGTTCCCGCCAAAGTAGGCATTGCCCGTCGTTGTTGCTATGCCAGAAACGGTTAGATTTGCAGTAGTCACGGTGCCAGTCGCTGTGATGTTTGCAACACCAAGGTTGCCAGAGACGAGCACATTCCCCTGGACGCCGATTTTAGCGTAGGGGGTCGAAGAACCGAAACCTACATCACTGGTAAAATTGGTAACTTCGTTAAAGGTCGTATATTCATTAAAGGTCGCAGGTCCGTTTACATACAATGTTCCGTATGAATAGAGGGTTCCGTCTACCGTTGCATCTTGCACAAATCGTGCAGTCCCCTGCACCCTCAAGTTACCTGTTGTTGTGGCACCCCCTGAAATAGTGAGGCCGCCGGTTGCAGTGCCGTTGCCTACCGTAGTAGAAGCGCTTGAGATGAGACCTGCCGTAAGCTGCAGAAGGGTTGAGGTTGCATTGCCAAGCGCCGTTGGCGTAAAGGGGAATGCGCTAGCGACAAAAGTTGGCCATGAGGTGCGACAATCCGTCGAAAGGCAGAGTGTGGAGGCAGAAAGTGCGGTGGTAGAAGCAAACGGGAATATACTTGCCGTGGTAGAGGTCGCAATAAAGTAACCCGCACGGGCTATATTGCCAAGAGATGAGGTGCCCTCTACTGAAAACTGGTACGCAGGGCTGCTTGATGCAATGCCGACATACCCTGTCGTGCTGCCGATGGCAAAAGACGGGTTAAAACCAACCCGCTGCAGGATAAAATTTTCGCCTAAATAGTGATTGATACCAAACTGATAGCCAGCATTTCTGTTCCCCACTCTATAATAGGTGCTCAACGCCTCCTCATTCTCCAAATAGAGCGCATCGCCATCTGAGTTGATGGTATCAAGAAAGTGGAAGGCGCTCTTAGGAGCGTTTGTGGCAATACCTACGCGGCCATTCGTATTGTCGATAAAGATGCCGGCATCTCCACGAGAACTTTGAAGCACAAAGCTTTCATCGTTATTCTGTGTAATCTGCCAGGAATGTTCTCCAAAAGTGGTGATACCCGTTACCCGCAAATTGCCAACAATATACGCATCACCTTCCACTGCAAGCGGTACTGAAGGAGTAGTTGAACCGACGCCAAGATAACCACCCACATACGCTCTGCCTGTCGTTGTTGCGTTAGTAAAAGTTGCCCCCGCAAAGTATGACGTTGATGAGGCAAAAATACCGCTCTGCGCCCACAAGGCAGAACTCGTTGCCGCACTAAGCACTCCGTAATTGGTCGCCCAGGTAAATGGGTTTGCGGCACCGGTAGATGTTTGGTCGATGCCGCATACCAGCGTGCCGTTTGCATCTGCTTTAACATCGCAGCTTGCAGTGTTTAACCCTGTCACCGTGAGACCCGTGGTTGTTGCACGCTGCATAGAAACATCTCCCGACGCATTGATAGAAAACAAAGTGCTTCCTGCACTAGTAACAACTCTGAATAAATCTGCTACCTGCCCAGCCACGCCACGAACAACTGCACCGATAGCGCTCGTGCTTGTTGCCTCAACCGTGAGCACTGCCGCACCAAAGGGCGTTGTCGTCCCAACACTTACATTAGTGCCGGATACAGAAAATCCGAGCGAGACGGTGCAGTCTGTTTGTGACGGAGAGCACTCTGGGTCAAGTGTCTCGTTCGGACCATAGGGTGTGCCATCCCACGCCGCGTAAGCTAACGCTGGGAAAAAGAAAACGGTTATGGCAATGATTAAAAGCAGGCGCTTCATACCGTTTCTTTAGTGCGCGCTGCATGCGCGTAATACTCGCTCTTAAGCGATTTAGAAAGCTTTTCTCTATGCTCTTTGCGCTTCTCTTTCGACTGCTTAAGCAAGTCCTTGAGCGACCCCTCCTCTACATACCAAAGCCGGCCAATGAGAAAGCCAATAATTTTTTTGCCTCTGCATAAACGCGTGATGTAGTCGTTGGTGATATTAAAACGCTCAGCGGCTTCTATAGACGTAATCAAACCTCCGGTGGTAACGGAGTTACAGAACGAAGATAAATATGTAGTTTCTTTCTTTTTCATGTGATCTAGGAACCTGATGCTGTCAGGCGACCTGACCAAATAAAAAAAGGTCAGGTCGCCAAGCGACCTGCCCTGTTAGTACAAGAATACAGCACAAAAGACGCCTGGGAAGGGCGTTTTGACTACGGCTGGGGATAAGCTATAAAACCCTTACAAACAAAGGGTTTTAAGTAAACAGAATGAAGTACGCAACGATAGGAGTGATCCAAGAAAACAGGTCCACTACGCCCTTAACAGTGCGCTGGCCATACATGCGCGGGTGCAGATAAAACTCTTGGTACATGAGCGCCACGACCGCCATACACAAGAGCACGTAGAGAGCCGCCTCGCTACCAAAGAGATCTTGCGAGATAAGCGTAGCGAAAATAATAAAAAGCACCGAACCGATAAAGTGAAAAGTTTGCCGGTATACCTCAAGCTTGTAACCGAGGCGTCCGACACCGTTCTTTTTAAAAGCGATCTTCAACGCTTTTTTATAGGAGCGCATACCGCGGATGCGGCGGCCGTTGATCTCGTTTGCAAACGGATAAAACCGGTCCGGCAAGGTTACAAAAAATTCGTACACGCTACGCATACTTACATAAGTATAGCGTTATTTTTCACTCTGCCAGAATGAGAATAGTCTGCTATGATCGTAGCGGAAGAGAGCCAGCAGAGAAGGACGAGTCATGAGCGAGATGTTCTGGGAGTCTGTCCAGAAGGCTCGCAAGGAGCACTTCTGTGACTGGTGTTGCAACTGGATCGATGTCGGAGATACCTACTCGCGACGAGCCTGGGTCCCGCGCAAGGGGTCGTTCCACATTATGCGGGAGCACGTTGATCCGGTGTGTCCACCCAGCATCGATGAAGAACGTATGGCAGAACTGATGCGCGAAGAAGAAGTCGCGCTCGGCGTGGCTATTGTCTTCGTCGCCGAAGTTCGGCAGGTTGTTAAAGTGGGAGTCGGCGGGGAAACACTAGTTGAAACAGAACACCGGTTCACCCCTACGCTAATCTGCGAAGCAGAACCCTCTGCCGACTTCGACGAGGAAATTCCATTTTGAATTAGACTGCACGCCCCGGCCAAACTGGCCGGGGCGGTTTTGTTTCTGTCGAGCAGGACTTTTAAGTTAGGAGCGTTTTGGCGGCAATGGCACAAAGATGCTGACCCGGCGCTTATACTCGGCAAACTCCGGATTCTCTGCCATCTTTTTTTCAAGGAGCGGAATGC
>CAZXKI010000006.1:0-6462 GCA_964641145.1 uncultured Candidatus Saccharibacteria bacterium
GAGCAGTTGCCTGAGTGCCAGACCTCGACGAGCGAGAACGCGCGCTCCGAAGGCGTGCACACCAGGTGCTTCCAGGCCCAGTACAGGCCGAGGACCGCCGGCATCGTCCACGAAGGCCGCGCGAACCCGCCGCCCGGGTGCAGGATGAAGTGGTCGCGGCTCACGTACGCGATCGGGCGGTAGTCCCGGCTGTTCTCAGCGCCGTAAAGCACCTCGATGATCCAGCACTCCATGCTCGCCGAAAAGTGCGACCGGTACGTGTACCGGGTGCTCTTTCCGACCAACGTGAAGGTGGTCTCGTGCGGCGGCAGCAGGAGGGGGGCGACACCAGAAAGCTGAGTGAGTTGGCCGATCGTCATGCCCAACTACATAGCACTTAGCGTGCCGACCGACGTCGAAGCGCGCGAATGCGTGCCCGAAAGGCCTCCCAGCACGCGTGATGCCAGACATGCCGTACGTTCGAGGCGTCGCGCGCGTGTGGCGGTCGCCACTCCACGATGCGGCGACCACAGTCTGAGCACCGCGGCCACCGCCGAAAGCGCACGTAGGCCCTACGTCGCATCGGGCGGCGGCCCCGGACGCGGACCCGGCCCGTGGGAGGTCCGGCGCGACACGCTGCAGGTCACGGCCCCAGCCTGCGCGTGCGCCGCACGGTCGAGCGCCGCCGCCGCCTCGGCACGTTCACGCCAAGCCAGCTCGGCCTCGATCGCGGCAACAACCGCTACTAAGACAGCGCGGTCTTCGGACGCACAGGTCGCCAGCCGATCCAGCGTGCGGTCGCGGCTAGTCCGAAGCTGTATGTTGGTCATCTCCTGCGTGTGCATAGGTCCTTCCGGTAAGACATAGTGACTTCGTATGTAGTTGGCAATCGCCAACTCCTCTGCCGCCTCCGCACGCAGCCCGACGTCTTGAGCCGCCCACACGCTCGCAAGCTGCACTGCGGCGTCGGATGTCGTCTTACTCAACGCAAGGATCGGCTTCCAGCCATGTTCCGCAACAAGCCACGCCGTGCGTACGGTATGGATCATGAGACGACTCGTGCTGCAGTGCTGCGCAGCGTAGAACAGCAGCTCTTCGCGTTGTTGCGCGACAACAGCGTCCAGCGAAGGGAGACTTTCCCGTGCGCGGGCGAGCGCCCATGCGCCGGCCGCTGTGCAGTCAACGCCACACGCTTCGAGGTACCAGGCGAGCCAGGAGCCCTTCACGCATTCGGTCCAGGCCTGCTCCCGCGTGCGATCACCGACCCAGGCCAGCGCGCCATCACAGGCGGCAAGGCGTACCAGCTCAGGGCGCAGCACAGGTTACCTCCATGGCCGGCATCGCCTCGCGCGGCTTCCAGCGTCGGCGCTTATCGAGGGAGGACTCGAGCAGCCCGCGGCGCTCCAGCCAGCCCATCGTCGACGCGATCGCGCGCAGTGCCGAGCGGTCGGTGAACGCGATCGGACGCGCTTGGAAGTCGCGCGGGCCGAGGTGCTTGCTCACCTGGACCACCGACAGGCCGCGGCCGGCCGAGTCGCGTGCAAACCGCGCCTCCATCGCGGTCCACTCTTCGATGATCAGCCGGGCCAGCGGGGAACAGGTAGGGTCGTTCAGGACGCTCGACGCGCGCATAGGCTCTCCAATCTGGACGCCAACGCGGCGTCCGAAAGACCCTCCCACCGACGCCAGCACGGCATCGCCGCATCGGGATGCGCGCGCACGAACTCCACCGCAGCGGCGGCCGTCGAGAACGCGAACAGGGTCCATCCAATCTGTCCAAAGGGTTCCAGTCGGGCGGGGATGTTATACATGCTGTCTTTCATAGCAGGACCTGTGCCATTATCGGCGGTAGCGAACCCATCGCCCAGGGCCTTCGTAGCCGACCTGTCCCCAGCGGTCACAATAGACGCGACGCCAGCCTCGGCGCGTAAGCCGCACAAGTCCAGCGCGAAAGCGCACGAGCCTAAGTCGCGCCGCCTCTTGTAGTAAAACTCCGAACTCCGCCTCGATTCCTGCCCGTGTCGGGCGCAAGAGACTGATCCCTTCCTGAAGCGCGACCTCGTGAAGCAAGGGCCGCATCTCAGAAACCTTGCGTCGCCGATCCTGGTCTGGGTTGGGCGGAGCATAAGCACCATCGATCCAGTTGCCGCTACGCATGCGTCCTCCTCAAGCCGCCGTCATACTCTATCTTCCTAGCAGTTACTGTCCAGTGACGCTTCGATCTGCGCGTCCAGGGCGGCGAGCTTTCCTTGTGCAGCCTGCATCAGCGCGGACAAGCGCGCGATCTCATCAGCAAGCGCGGTGCGCTCCGCAGACGCCGCACGCGCCGCACGCCGCGCGCACTCTCGCTCAAAGCTCGCCTTGAGCTGCGCGAAGCGCTCAAGCAGCTCTTCTTTCCCGAGGCGCTCAGCCACCACGCGCGCCTGCTTCCGAACAAGATCGTGCGCTCCCTCGTACGCCGCCCGGCCAACCTTCTCACTCTTCTTCCGGCTTGTGGCCATCCACACAAGGCCGAAGTCATAGCGCTTATACACCTCTAGAGACGTGCTCAGCATCTCGCCGCCGTCGATGACGAGCGCAACCCCCGCCTTCGATCGGTCGTCACCTTGCGCGACCCAGCGTGAAACGGTGAACGTCGGCTGCGTCGCGAAGACCTCCTTGAGGCGCGCTTCTGCCGCAGCATTGCCGCGAGAGAAGAGGGCCATCAGGTCGTGTGCGTTATCCATGCTCAATTACATAGCATGTCATGTGCCAAGTCCCATGATCCGCTGCAGCATCACACGCAGCTCGACGAGGATCTGCGAAGTCGCTGCTTCACGTTCCTCGGCAGCGCGTTGTTGCGCGCGTGCTTCGCTGGCCGCAAGCTCGTACCGGTCACGCTCGCGCGACAGGTTGCCGATGATCTCTGCGGCCCGCGTCCGTTCGATGGAGAGGTCAGTCAGCTCCTCCAGGGCGGCCGCTTGGGCCGCCCCCGTCATGTTCGCGCGGATCAGCTCCTCCAGCTCATTCATCCCAGCCTCCAGAAGTCGTGGCGCACGACACCGTCCCGCAGCTGAGCGACGCCGAGGCGGACCAACAGCGCGTCCCAGCCGAGGTCCGAGGTGTAGCAGCTCACCTTCGGGGTCTTGCGCATCGACTTCTCCATGCGCTCGATCAGCTCACGAGCCGCAGTGCGGGTCTGCGCGTCGCCCAGCGTACCGCGCGCCTCGGCATTGGCGGCCAGGTCTTCCAGGAGCCCGCGGTACTGCGTCGTCAGCTCCTCGAGCTTCTGCGCCGACGCCTGCTTGCGCGCGGCCAGCTTCGCCGCCTTGGCGGCCCGCTCCGCACGCTTGGCGGCCCGCTCCGCATCGCGGGTCTCGCGCTCCTTGCGTGCCTTCTCCCCCGCCCGCGACTCCGACCCGAGCGCGCGCGGCTCGAACTCCCGGATCAGCCGCTCCATCCGTTCGATCTCGCGCTCGACACCAGCGACGCGCACTTCACACTGTATGCGCTCGCTAGCAAGAGCTTGCTCCCAGCGCCAGTACTCCGTCACACCGACAGCGTATTGTGTGCGCTCGCCACCGTAGTTCATGACCGAAAAGTGCGTGATCGTCTTGGACATAAAGCGCGCAAGACGCTCCCGCGCATGAACAAGCTGCGTCCGCTGCAGCTCGCGCCAGGCCGCGCACGCCGTCGTTCCGACCTCGTAGGGCTCGTACCCCACGCCGAAGCAGTCCCCGATGATGTACCCCACGCCGGGCCGACGGTATCCGTGGTGGACGATCGAGCCCTCCTCCACCGCGATCTCCCGCTCGCAGATCTGACAAGTACCCAAGATGGTGAGGTGCTCGTTCATGACTATTACCATAGCAGGACGCGTGCCAACTAGTCAGCGTCCCACGCGCGCTCCGCCGCGATGTCGATGAGCGCTTGGTACTCTTCATCCGTCAGCTCAACATCGGGCTCGATCTCCTGGATGTCGAACTCGGCTGCGTTCGTCTCGAGGTCCTCGTGGTACGTGCCAGAGACCACGATCTCCAGGTCTCCCCGTTGGATGGTGATCCTCATCGTGCGCGCCGCTTGCAGCCTGCCCGGCTACCGTCGCACTCGTGCAGCCGCCGTCCGCACGCGCAGAATGGAAGCGAGAGCGCACGCACCCAGTCCAGGTCCATGTCGATCATGAAGTCCGCGCAGTCCCGCGCAACCCAGATCCGGCGCGCACCGTTGGCGGGATACGTCCCACGCGCACCGCCGGCCGTGTGACTCTCGCGGTGCTGCTCGGGCATGAACTCGACCTGCACCCGCTCAGACGCCGGCCCCGACCACGCGCAGGGGACGCCGCTCCACTCACCACATTCGCACTCCGCAGTCTTGGTCATGGTCATCCTCCTACAGCGCCCAGGGCGCGTTGCGCGCGATGTCCTCGTACTCTGCGTCGAGCACATGCTCAAGGTACACCTCAAAGTCCGCCTCGGCAGCGCCGATTGCACGAAAGGTCTGCTCCGCTTCCCACTCTTCAGGCTCCATCCAATACTCAAAGTGGGCGATCTGGCGGTCGATGGTGAGGAGTTCTTCCAGCTTCGGCATGCCCAACCTCATAGCAGGACGCGTGCCATTACTCGGTCGCGGACTCGGTCTTCTTGTGGACCACCCAACGCTCGCCACGCGCGTCCAGCGCCGCACACACGCCGGTCGCCCAGCGGTAGGCGCACAGCAGCGAGCAGAACAAGCCGTCTTTGTACGGGCCGTACGTGCCGCGGAAGATGCGCTCGCGCACCGGGCGCGACACGTACCACCGACCCTTCGCATCCTGTTGCGCGCCCCGGTCCGTCGCTGTCACTTGGCGCAGGCCACGGAAGTCCCGCAGCTGGTACTTGGGCACGACCTTCGTGACGTCGCCCTCCATGTAATTCGGACGCAGCTCCCGGTCGCACGCGCGACAGCGCGGCCTCCGCCCCACCGGTAGCACCTCAGCCATCGCTGAACTCGACAAGGCGCGCCGTGCCGTCCGGCTTCGCGCGGTCAAATCGCGGGTCAGCCAGCAGCCGCTCCGCCACCGCGCGCAGGTTCGTCACTTGCTGCGCGGCCTCTCGCAGATACAACGCGAGCCCATGTCGCAGCACGGCAACCTCAGAATGCGTGAGTTCTTCCATTACTTCAGCTCCTTTAGTTCGTTGCGGATGTTCCGCAGGATCTCGTGGGCCTCAGTGATGTTGGCGGCGAAGTCCGCGGCAGTCTCGCACGACTCCGCGCTCTCGAGTGCCTCCACCAGCGCCCGCGCCATCCGGAGCGCGTCACTCACCTCGGCCTGCTTCTCGTCTAAGTCCATACCCAACTACATAGCACTCCGCGTGCCAGTAGCCGTTATCGGCGGCGCTCCCGATGGCGTTTCACGGCGGGGCTGTCCTCCGCGTAGAGCTTCTTGAGCCGGCGCTCAGGCCAGACCTGCACAGGGTTGCCGTTCCAGCGGACCTGCGCGGTGCGCGCGGCTGCGTCCACCGAGACGATGTCCACCCACCACAAGCCCAGCGCGGAGCCAGCCGCGTTCGTCTGGTAGCGATGGATGTCCGCCAAGCACATCCCCGGCTTGAGCTTCTCAAACTTGATCATGTCACCCTTTCTTGACCGGCAGCGTCGGTCGCGGCGCCGGCATCAAATTCGGCCGCCGCAGCTCGCGGGCGACCACGTACAGCCGAGCGCTCGCCTCCAGGATCTCGGCGGCGAGCATCTCGAGGTCTTGCGGCGTCGCCCCGTACGAGACCGCCGACTGCGTCTTCTTGACGATCCGCCGGATCTCAGCGACCAGCGTTACGTAGGCATGCGTCTCCATGCCATCGTCTAGCATCTCAGCCGACACCCGAGAAGTGCGCGCGCAGCTCCAGCTGACCAAGCACCATGCGCGCCCAGGCCAGCGACGCTTCGTCGCCGAGGTCGGCGGCCACCAAGGCCAGCGCCAGCCGGCGGTACAGCGTGCGGTCCGGCACGACGGCCCCGTCCTCGAGAAAGCCCTCCGGCAGGAGACGCTGCCGCGCCTCGATGAAGGTGGTCAGGTCCGGTAGCCAGATCATGCGTCCTCCAGCAGGTCGACCAGCGCCATGATGCGGTCGTTGGTCACGCGTTCGATGAACACCGCGCACACCTCTTCGTGGCTCTCGTCCACGAGACGATGCAGCAGCGAGCAGGTGCACGAGGCCTTCTTGTAGCGCTTCAAGAGCGCCCGAACGGCCTTGACCAGCTCACGGCGCTCGCGGCCAGTCATGGCGTCCTCCGTCCGGTGAGGTGCGTGAGCGCAAGGCCTCATGGATGTCGCGCAGCGCGCCGAGGCACTGCAGGCCAATGACGATCGGAGCTGCGGCGAGCACCGTGAACATGCCAAGCCACAGCCACATGAACAGCTCTTGCCCGATACTCATCGCAGCACTCCAATCACGGCGTGAACGATCGCCGCCACGCCCGCGGCCGACACGACGAAGAGCGCCGCCACCAGGAGCCGCGCGCCCAAGC
>CAZXKI010000006.1:6562-21362 GCA_964641145.1 uncultured Candidatus Saccharibacteria bacterium
GCGAACACCGGCTCGAGGGTGTAATAGCCCTCAGTCATCTCGAGGGTCGCGCCGAGGATCCCCCGCGTGTGCAGGTCCATTCGGTACGGGCCGGGGCCGAGCACATGCACGGCCATCCGCCAAGGGTGCGCGTGGACGAACGGCACAGCGCCGCTCGCCGGCATGCGGTGCAGCCACAAGCGCGCGCCGCCGCCGATGGGCTGCCACAAGCGGTCGAACGTCAACCCGTACTCTTCGACAACGCGCTGATAGATCCAGCCTTCTGTCGGTAACGCGCGCTCCCACGAGCGCAGCACATTGATCATGGCCCACCACTACGCAGCGCTTGCTCTCCTGTCAACGACGCGATAAGAGCATCACCATGACCATCATCAGCTTCGCATTGGATGTCCCCGACCGGGTGTGGGCATGATCGTCGTCGTCACCGGAGGTAGATACTTTGGGTCCGTCAGCACTCCAAGTGCTGAGGGAAGAGCGAGCGGGTATCGTGCGCGGAAGTTCCTCACCGACACGCTGGATAAGCTGCACAACCAGTCGGGAATCGATATCCTTGTTCAAGGCGGCGCCGACGGAGCGGACAGTCTTGCGCGCAAGTGGGCAGACCGCTGCCGTGTCGTGTGCGTGAACTATCCAGCCAATCGAACTGACGGCAAGGAGGCCGGACCTGTCCGTAACGCCAAGATGTTGCGTTTCGCGGAGTCGCTTCGCATCTTCAGCGGCACGACGCTCGCGGTCGTTGCGTTCACCGGCGACGATAGCACCACTGCCGATTGCCTCATGCAGGCGCGGCACCTCGGAATCAAAATCATCGATCACAAGGGAGGAGAGAGCCGATGACGTGTGTCTACTGCCAAGCGCAGCTCGACCACACACAATGCTTCAATACAGGCGCTTTCGGGTCGGCTGACCGCGCGCTCGAAGCTGGGCTCCGCAAGGCGGCTGAAGCTGGAGCGCTGCACGAACGCGCGCGTATCGTCGCACTGCTACGCCAAGCTGCCGAAGACAGCCCCGCCGACCGCAACGTTTACTTGCACGCGCTCGAGCGCATCCTGGCTTGACACGCGACATGTCACGAGATAAGGACGAGGCATGTACCAAGTCCGCCTTTCACCGAACATGCTCATTGCGCTCGTCGACATCGCTTCAAACTACGTTGAGCGCGACAGCCCGCGTTACCACAAGCGCACGCGCCGCGCGCTGCGGGCCCGCGGCCTCATTGGGGCCTTCAGCCTGACAGCCAAAGGTAAGGCATACCTCCAGATGGCGCGCTACGAGTACACGACTGCCGAGACCGCTCTCGCCGCATGACGCAGCTCGAGTTCAACCTGTACCCCGAAGAGGTCAACGTAGACGGCATGGTCGACAAGCGCGGCATCCGCTACATCGGCAAGGCCAAGCGCCGCAACGACGGCCGCTGGTGCTGTCTTGCCGACCTCCACGGCATGCTCTGCATCGTTGAAGTCACCATCACGTTCAAGGAGACCGGCCGATGAGCGTGAAGTTCAGCAAGTACGTCAGCCCTGGCACGTACACAGTAGACACTGTCTATTTGTTGGAACCGGAGCCGCTCGTACACGGTCGAGTCCCACCGTTCGAGGTCCACTTGAACGCGGAGAGTCTCATCGCTGATCTGGTGCGGCGCCTCGAACTGCGAAACTTCCCGATGCCGATCCAGATCAAGGCAAGCGGCCTTCGTGTCATATTCACCTTCGCCACCAAGGACCGCGACGACGGAACCCCCCTGAAGCTGATCACCGAGTGTGACCTGCGTGAGATAGTCGCTTTCCAGGATCCGGTCACGTGCTTCTTGCGGGCCGTCCGCCTCGCGCTGCTGCACGGCATCGCACACGAGCTTGACGAGTGCCTGCGCTTTGACGGCAAACAAGTCCGCGACCCTCATCAGGAGACCGACCGATGAAGTTTAGGCAAAAGGGGCAGAAGGGCCAGTACGACTTTCTCGATAAGAAGTGCATCGAGCGTGAGTGCTGGGCACCCGGCGAGTACTTCACGCGTGGCGCAGCCGGCAGCAGTGGTTCGCGCAACACCGGCCGCTCCAACCTCTGCTGCATGCGCAGAGCCTATCACGGCTGCCCTACCGAACGACCCGAACTCGTGCAGCTCGGTGCCGCCCGCAAAGCCGAAGGCTGGAAGCGCGTATGACCCTCCCGCCGCATAACAGCCGCGATACGAGCATCGAGGCCGCCGAGAGCGTGGCAGACACCGTCGCGGCCAAACGCGCGATCGTCTTCAACATGCTCAGCGCGCAGCCCACCACCTGCGACGCGATCGAGGCACACACAGGCTGGCCGCATCAAACCGTCAGCGCGCGCATCTGGGAGCTGCACGAGGCCAAGCGCATCACCGACTCCACCCGCCGCCAGACAACGCGTTCCGGGCGCAACGCCATCGTCTGGGTTGTCGTCGACCAGCACCATCCTTGGACACCAGCCAAGCGGCGGCAGCGTCCCAGCAACGCCACGCTGCGCGCCGCGCTGCAGGAGCTGCATGTGCTCCGGCACCGGCCCGCGGTGCAAACCGTCGCCCTGTGGCTCGAAGCGCTTCTTGGCGATCCACCCACACCTTCAATCAACTGCACTTGTAATAACAACGGCACCTGTGTTTGGTGCCTCCTGGAGGGCTGATATGGCACGCGCAGCACACGAGTTCGATTGCACCGAATGTCGCTACTTCAACTACCCGATGCTCGACGAGACGTTCAACGGGAACTACACGATCCGCTGCGGCAACTGTGGACACGACCACTACCGCGTCATCAAGAACGGCGTCGTGACCGCGGACCGCCACGACAAGACCCAACCCCCCGCCGAGGTCATCCACGTCATGCCCTCCGCCACCTCGAAGGAGCGCCGCCAGCTCGGTGCCGTCGCACAACTTCGCGCGCTCGCCGCCGCCGGAGTCCACAAGTGAGCCTCTACAGCCACGGACAGCGCCTCAACGACCTCGAGCAGCGTGTCGCCGCGCTCGAGGCGGTTCATCTGCCGTCGACGCTCGCGCCGAAGCCACTCCCTGACGGGTCTGCGGTAACGCCTGTGATCGGGCCGGCCAACACCACGCCACGTTATGCCAACGTTGCGGAGTTCATCAAAGGAACGCAGCGGGTTGCAGCAGCACCACGTGGCTACTGCACGATTCGAACATATAAGCTCCAAGTGACAAGCAAACCAAACGGCAGGGGCGAGCTTCTTATTGAAGGCGACGCCACAAGTCCGGAGTTCATGCACGAGCTGCTCACCGCGCTCAACATCGAGACACGCGTCGCGCTCACACTTCACGCACCAGGCGAAGAAGAGCCATGAATACGCGACTACTCTGGCGCCCAAAGTACCAAGAAGCGGCTGCGCAGTGCGCGAGCTGCCCGTTTCGCGTTGATAACGACCACCAGTTCAGTGCTTTCGCTCAGCGCCTTGGGAACGTGATCGGCAAGAAGCTCTCGAAGAAGACGGTTCGGGAAGCCAGAGAGCGTATTCATCGTGAAGTCGAAGCACGTGGCGACTTTGTCTGCCATAATACTGCCTACTTCAGCAATGCTACCTTGAAGGACCCAAAAGAGCACCGTCAGTGCCCCGGCGCCACCAATCACTACCGAACCACACACGGAAAGCCGTAAGTAAAAAGGAGTCACTATGGGTGAAGTAAAAGAAGAGCTGAAGGGCAGTGCCCCGAAGCGCAAGGCCAAGCAGAAGACCAACCAAAACGTCCTTGAGCAGGTCAAGGATCTGCGCGACGAGGTCTCGCGGCTCATCGCCATCAAGGACGAGGACACCGAGATCGAGGGCGCCACCGCAGCGCCCGAGAACATCCGCAAGGCCGCCAGCCTCCGCGCCAGCCACGCTCTCCTCACGGCGATCCAAACCCTTCTCGAGGACTACTAATGAGCCGACCAAAGGAAATCGTGTCGTTCGTGGGGTACATGCTCATGCTCGGCGTCGGGTGCATCCTTATTGTGGTGCTCGGCTCGTACATCACGAAAGCGCTCGGGCAGAGCCCTGAGGTCAAGTGTACCTGTGTCTGCGCTAAATGAGCTTGTCGCGGCCATCGCGCTCGAAGCAGCCTATCAGTTGAATCGGCAGCGGCATCACCGACTGTTCTGGACTCTCTTGTACAGCAACCATCCAGAGCTGTACCCGAAACAGCTCGAGCGCGCTGAGTGGTTGGAGAGGAGCAACACATGAAGTACTTCGGTAGCGGCTGGGCACCTGAAACACAGCTTTGGCTGACGCGCTTTCTGTTTCGCCAACCGGCGCATGGCCGCACAGCGTCAGCAGCAACAATCCCTGTCCCGATCGGACGGCCCTGCGAGAACTGCGGACGCCCGTTCATCGACAGCGATCTTGGTGTAGAGTTCACCGACATTATCCCGGATGATGCAAACGTAAGCCTCCACCCGCGCTACTTTCACCGCGACTGCTGGCTCGGGTTCTTCGCCCTTGCCATCCATGAGACGCATCGGCAGCGCGTGCTGAGTTCTGCGCGGCGTGCCGTGCAGACTCGCGACCCCGATGCGCTACTCAATGCAAGAGCAGAGTTGCTAGCGCTCGTTGACGAGATTGGGCTTAGCGGCGCGCGTGAAGACGGTGATTGGCCTGAAATCAATACACTGCTACACGCAATCGACGAAAGGCTGAACAAGTAAAAACTGTGGTCGGCTCGACAACGGCGCGCCGAACCAGTAAAAGGAAACAACATGCTGAACCTCGGTGGACCAGAGACGGAGCGCCCGCAGCTCATCACGTACGATCCCGCGGACCCAAACCAAGTCAAGGACGCGCAGCAGCGACAGGCGAGCCTCGAGCGCCTCGGCTTCACGCTCGCCGAGTTCCGGCGGGGCGAGGTCACGCTCAATCCACCGCCGAAGGGACCCAACATCGGCACGTTTCGCATCCTCAGCGACAACGGTGACGATCGCGTGGTTTGGGACCGGAAGGACCCAAACCAGGTCCGTGAGGCCTTCGCGAAATTCAAGGAACTGATGGCAGCCGGCTATAAGGCCTTCGCGACCGTCGTCGGTGGCAAGAAGGGTCACGCCATCACCGAGTTCGACCCCGCCCTGCAAGAGATCTTGTTCGTTCCCTCAACACAACCCGGGTGACTTATGGCGTACACGACCATCAACTACAACACCAATTGGGTTTGGCCCAAGCAAACCATCACCCTGACCTTGACCTCAACCAGCTCAACGGCCACCAGCATCATCCCTTGGGGCATCACGCGAACGGGCAGCTGCACCGCGTCCAACATCTGGCCGGACACCAGCACGATGTTCTGGCCCGTGCGGACGTTCCCGTTGTACACCACGCCGCTCAATGAGGTGCCACTCAACCACCGCGCACGCCCGCGGCGCGCAGAGCACGCGCCAGACTGGGCTACGGTCACGCCAGAGGAGCAGACCGCGCTCCGGCTGCTGCGTGGGCTCGTGCACGAGACAGAGTGGCGACGCTACCTGAAGGACGGGCACATCCAAGCCACCGGTCCCTCGGGGCTCCTGTACGTCATCCACCACAGCACGCACCGCCGCATCCAGGCATGGCACCGCGGCCAGCTGATCGCGGAGCTGTGCATCCACCTCAAGGGCTGGGCTGGCAAGCCGCCTACAGACGAGGTCGTCGCCAAGCTCCTGATGGCGGAGATGGATGAGCTGGACCTGTGGCGGCGCGCCAACATCACCTGGCGCACCGCACAGGAGGTCCCGCCGCTCGCGCACCTCGGCCTGCGGCCCGGCACGCACCTCCGAGCCGCCGCATGACGCTGCAGGTCACTCCAGCACGGATGCAGGCCCTCGAGCAGGCAAAGCAAGGCAAGGTCTACGTCATGACCAAGGAAGCCTTTCAGCAACTCGGCCTGCTTGAGTACTCGTGCTCGTTGCCGACGCCAAGCGACGCAACCAACAAGCGTCCATGGATCTTCTGCCGCAATCTGCGTGCCTACCGTCCACCGCGCCATGGCGCACCGACGGTCGAAGACGCCGAGTGGGTTATCGCCGAGGTCGGTACCATCGACATCGATACAGGCTACACGACGATCCGCTGGACACCCGTCGTATTTGATGGTCCTCCGATCGAATGGTCACGTGCCTTTTTATGACAGCACCAGTACTCACCGCAAACGAGAAGGCCCAGGCTTGGGCGACGGCAGCGCACTTGCTCAGCCAGATCGACATGTCCAAGCTAGACCCTAAGCTCGGGCACTACATTCATGCGGTTGTCGTGCCGAGCATGGAAGCGAAGAGCCGCAACTGTCTTACGCGAAAGAAGCCATGAAGATCATCTCGGGTGCACAAACCGGCGTCGACCGCGCAGCGCTGTATGCCGCGCTTTTGAAAGGCCTGCCCATCGGCGGCTTCGTGCCGTGGGGCTTTCGGGCAGAGGACGGCGCCATTCCCGCAGATCTGCGGCCCTTCCTCACGCAGCTCGACACGCCCGACTACGAGGCCCGCACGAACCGCAACGTCGCCGCGGCAGACGCCACGCTCGTGCTCTGGCGCGGACCGCACATCAGCCCTGGCAGCCGCAAGACCGCCGACTTCGCACGCGCCATCCGGAAGCACGTCTATGTCTGCAAGCTACAGGACAGCCAAGAAGATGGGATCCGTCTCTGGCTCGCGAACCTCAAGCCCGCCACACTGAACATCGCCGGCACCCGCGAAAGTAAGAGCCCCGGCGTCGAGAAAGCCGCGCTAGACTTCCTCCTCCGACTTTTGTAAGACAAGCCATGAAGTACATGTTCTCCATCGAAGCGACGATCTCCATGATCGTCGAGGTCGAGGCCAAAACGCCCGAGGCCGCACTGAAGCTCGCGCACGAAGCGCCGGTGATGTCGCTCTGTCACCAGTGCTCAGGCGGCGTGCCTGGCGAGTGGGCAACGAGCGGTGAGTTGGACTTCGACCCGACCAACTCACCGCTCGTCTCCGTCGAGGGTGAAGGCGTCGACGAGAAGATCCAAAAGAAGCTCATCGCGCAGTGGAACAAGTTCAAATGAACGACCCCAAGCAAGGTGATCTCGTCATCAGCGAGACGTCAACGGGCATGTACAACTATCATCTGCGCGTCATCGGACCGGAGGGCCCAAAATACAGTGGCGCGCCGCCACCAGCTCTATGCGGGCGCAAGCTTGGTTGGGACACGCGCGCACCGCTTGAGAGTTGGAACCACAAGAATCACATCCCCGCGACGTACTGCAGCGTCTGCGACGGGATTGCGCGCAAGCTCGGCTTCCATCTGAAAGTACTATCATGAACATCCACGAGATTAGCCAGCATCAACGCATCGGCATCCGCGACTTCATCAGTCCGGTGGTGGTCTACCACCATCCCTGCCACGACGGGATCACCGCGCTGGCGATCGCGCGGCACTACTACGGTGACGTCGAGCCGATCGAGGGACGCTACGACAAGACCGACAAGCCGCCGCTTGAAGTCTTCAAGGACCGCGACGTGCTCTTCGTCGACTTCTGCTACGACGACATGGAGTACATGACCGCTGTCGCCGCCAGCGCGCGTGCCTTCGCGATCGTGGACCATCACATCAGCGCAAAGAACAAGCTGAAGACCGCAGCCTTTCCCACGCAGCTCCTCCACTTCGATCTCAACCAAAGCGGCGCAGGGCTGCTGTGGAAGCTGCTCCGCGACGACCCCGCGCCGCCGCTCATCGCCAGTGTTGAGGATCGCGACCTGTGGCGCTTTCAGCTGCCGAACACCCGCGAAATCCACGCGGCCTGCGACGCGTACCCGCTCACCGTCGAAGCAAGACAACGTCTCTTGGAGCGGAAGATCACGGACCTCGTCAGCGAAGGCGAGATCATCCTGCGCTACCAGGATAAGCTCGTCCGCGGCATCGCCGCCCGCGCCACAACCCGCAGCATCGCCGGCTACGAGGTCCCGTACATCGAGCTGCCGGTCCTCGAGCTGATCTCAGAGGTCGGTAACATCCTCGCCAAAGACCAGCCGTTCGCTGCCCTCGGCCTGCGCACGCCTGAAGGACGGATCGCCATCAGCCTTCGGTCTGCTCCAGACGGTCTCAACGTCGCCAAGATCGCCGAGCGCTTTGGTGGCGGCGGTCATCCACACGCTGCCGGCTACCTGGAGTAACCCATGGGACAAAGCACAGACGCACTCCTCTTTTACGGCTTCGAGATCGATGAGCACGCGGCGCCTTGGGGCACTCACGACTGGGAGGATTGGGTTGCGCAAAAGCTCGGTCTCCCTCGCGACAGCGAGGACTACGCCGCGAAAAAGCGGGCCGCCTTCGCTGCGCTGCGCTGCACCATCGAGACCCACTGCTACAGCGACTATCCCATGTACGCAGTCGTCATCAAAGACACGAAGCGCTGCGCAAGCCGCGGCTATCCAGAGAAGCTCAAGCCTGAAGATCTCGCCATCGACCCGCAATGGGACGAACAACTCCGCATGTTCGCGAACGCCACCGGCCTCGAGTACAAGACCCCGTCTTGGCTACTGGCCTCATACTGGGGATGAGCGACGATGAGGCGCGTGAGCAGCTCGTGCAGGTCGCGGACATGCTGTCGGCGGCACCGGAGATCGCTGACGAGGTCATCCACCGCGCGCTCGGGGACCACCGGCTACGGCCGGCGGCGCACGCGGCGCTTCGAGGCTTGCGTGACGCGCTGAGCCGCCAGCAGGCGGCACCGGCCGCCGCCCGCCTGCGCGCTGCCGCCCGCGAGCTGTCGGTCGGCGCGGCGCTTGCCGACTTGCTCTGACCGGTCGCGTGTGGCAGCAAGAGGGCGTGCATATCCTCTTCGACTGCGACGGCGTTCTCAGCGACTTCACCAACCACTACCTGCGCACGGTAGGGTCCTCGCTGAGCGCAGAAGATATCAAATCCTTTGACATTTTCGCCTATGTAACGTCGGACCAGAAGGCCTACGGAGAGCGACGCCTCGCGCTTGGCGAGTGGTGGTCGGACATGCCCGAGTACCCGCACGCTCGGGAAGCGCTCGAGAAGGCACGCCGCCTCGGCTCCTCGCTGCGGGTGATCACGTCCCCGTGGGACAGCTGCCGGGAGTGGCTGCACGCGCGCGTCAGCTGGCTGCACGACCGCGGCGTCGCCCGAAACGAGGTCGGCGTCCTGCACGACAAGGACCGCTACGTCGGCGACGTCATGATCGAAGACCACCCACGTAAGATCGTCAGCTGGCTCGAGGCACACCCCAAAGGGCGCGGCTTCCTCGTCGACCACGCCTACAACCGCGAGGTCAGCCACCCGCGCCTCGTCCGCGTACCGCACGCGCTCGCCGCTGTCGAAAGCCTATGAAGCCGCAGCCCCTCAAGCGTCTGCAGGTCCTCAAAGCGCGCGACACGATCCTGCGGCAGCTCGCGCGCCGGCAGTGGCTGCGCGGCGTTCACCACGTGATCGACGACCTGCACGTGTTCTGCTGGCCCGTTCCGGTGGGCGCCCCAACCCGCGTCGACGTCGACATCATGAGCGAGGACGGCACGGTAGCGGACACGGTCCGGCTCGACGGCCCGGCGCCCACACCACTGCTCAAGCTGCCACCGCTGCCGGTCGGCCAGGCGATCGGTGACGGCTGGTTCCAGCTCTTGGCGCCTGCCCGCGAGGTGACCAGCCTGGCACCGCTGCGCACCATCGGCCGCCAGCCCGGCCGGCTCGTCTACCGGATCTGCGACTGCGGGCGCGCACGCTTCGCGCCGCGCAACTCGAGACATCAAGTACGAGCTTGTTCTCTCTGCACAAAAGCCGCGAGAGCGCGTGCGCGCGCCCTACAGCAATATGCCGCGCGCCGAGCGTAAGATCTTCATCTTTGCCTCGCGCGACGGCGAGAGCTGGGCACCAGCACGCGCGCTTGCAGCAGAAACCGGCGCGCAGCTCATCGATCGGCTGAGCAACTCGCTCGAGGCACTTCGGCTCGTCGTGCGTTATGGTGTCGTCGAACCTGTGGTGATTGTGGTGACGCACGGAGCTGATGTCGCTTTACGCGTGCCGCGGCTCCTGACACGTCAGGAGCTGGAGGCAGATCTGTCGCGCTTGTCGCCGCCGTAGCCATGTGGCAGAGACGAGGGGTGCCGCTTATCCCGAAAGGCCTCACCACAGGCCTCATCCAGCGCGTGAAGGATCGCCTCAAGCGCGAACTCGGGTTGGCGCCCAGCCAGCGACCACCGCCAAGCGGCCCGCAGGAGATCCTCTTGCGGGTGCAAGAGGCCGCCAGCCAGGACCCACCCTGCATGGTCCGCGCGCTCTACCAGGCGAAGGACGCCCAGGTCGCGACCTGGCGGCTCCTGCAGCCTTACTCCATTCGTGCACGCGCCGAAGATGGCTCTTGGCTCCTGTACGCCGGCTGCGAGAAGGACAACTGGAAGGTGGAGGCCTTCGACCTGCGCCGCTTCAAGGACCTCCAGGTCACGAACCTGCCTTTCACACCGAAGTTCGACGTCGAGTGGCGGGGCAAGCGCTGATGGCTGGCTTCCCCCGCCGCCCACCACCGCCCCCGCGCCGGCTTCCCATCGTCGGCGGCCCTCCCGTCGCCACACCAACCCTCCCCGTGCTCGACAGCCGTCCTGGCCGCGTGCTGTGCCTGATCGGCCCCAAGGGCTCCGGCAAGAGCCTGCTCCTCCGCACCATCGTCGGCGCCAGCGAGCGCTCAGTTGTCTGGACCGACTTTGAGGGCGTTGAGCAGGCCCGCGAAGAGGGCGCCGACACCGTCCTCGTCGAGGGCATGCCAGCCTCCCCCGCCGACGTGCAGGCGCTCTACGACGCGCGCTACGTCACCCCGGATGACGGCGCGATCATCCGGCTCGACAGGCACATCATCCGCGACAACCACTTCCTTGCCGCCCTACCCGCCATCGAAGCCGCCATCCTCAAGCTTCAGCTCCGCTACCTCACCATCCACAACGACGCAGACCCCACGGACCCCGTCCTCGAGATCTGCGCGCGCATGGGGATCACGTCATGAACGAACCGCTGCAGCCGCGACGCCTGCGTGTCATTCAAGACGGACGGCAGGACTGCTCCACGTGCCGAAACCTCGCCGGCTGTTGGACACCGCGCGGCAAGCGCGCGCTGCCCGAGACCGCGGTCATCGAGAACTTGCTGGTCTGCCGACTCAAGCGCCGCATCGACCGCGAACGCAGTACACGGTTACTCCTCAAGGTCCTCAACCCCGAGATCAAGCGCACCGCGCGCTCCGTCACTGCCCGCACCAATCTCCACTTCGCGGACGTCGTACGAGACCTCGAGTCGACGGCGATCCTGTCGCTCACCGAACGCTACGAGATGGGCGAGGC
This sequence comes from uncultured Candidatus Saccharibacteria bacterium, assembly GCA_964641145.1. Lineage (GTDB taxonomy): Bacteria > Patescibacteriota > Minisyncoccia > Phycocordibacterales > SBAW01 > GWA1-54-10. The sequence continues at coordinate 17,841 of CAZXKI010000006.1, forward strand.
TGCACCGCCGCGCGTCTGGCTGTTCAACCCCAAGTACGGCGCGCTCCGCCACGCCGCGCGGCAGATGGTCGACGCCGAGATACGGCTCGCCGAGACCCAGCTCTCGTACTCGGACGCCGAAGACGAATTCGAGGACGCGCTCACGCGGCTCAACGCCGTCGCCACCGAAGGTAAGGTGCGCACGACGCCGTCGATGCCTCCGCCGAGCCTAGAAGAGCACGAAGTCAACCATCGCTTCGCCGAGGCGCTCGCAGTCGCTGAAGATGGCCGAACGCTCAGCACCAACGAGTACCGCGTCTTCGCCTTCGTGCTCGCCTCCGGCGGCCGTGGCGCGGCGCAGCGCTTCCTGGCCGGCATGCTCAACGTCGCCCGGCAGGACGTGACGCGGGTCTACGGTCTCGCCTACCGCCGCGTGCTCGAGGCGGCGGGCCTTCGCACGGACTACCTCAAGGCGCGCGGCATCGACATCGCGGCCCGCTCCTACGCCACCGAAGAGGTCGCGCGGATCGTCGCTGCTCTCCCGAAGGCCGGCGCAGCCGATCTGGCGTTCGCGACCGGCGTTACCCCACGGCAGATCTATTACCTCCGTAAGCGCGCGAGGGCACAATGACCGCCTCCTTTGCCTGGCTCGCTGCTCTCGGCTTCACGCCGATGCGTACGTACAACGCCAACGCCATCGAGTGGTACAAGGACTACGCCGACCAAGACGGGCGCATCGCGCGGGTCATCGCGCAGTTTGAGCGCCCCAAGCCGGGGGTCCTGCCCTCAGTCGCGCCGGGACGCCTCGCCGTCGCGGGCTTTCGCGTCATCGCGCAAGCGAGCCTTCCACCCGACGACCTGGGGATCTCGCGCGCGCCTCCGGTCATGCGCGAAGATCTCATCCGCATCATGACCGGCGTCGCAACCGCGCGCACCAGCGTCGCGTACCGGGTCTGCGCTCAGTGCCAACAAGAGACCGCCGAGTTCTTCGTAAAGGACGCCAAGGTCCTGTGCAGGAGCTGCCATGAGTAAGGTTGCCGTCATTGTCGCGCTGCGCCACCTCATGACCGCTGCCGACGTCGCAGCGTACGCGCTCGAGGTCGCGCCTGTCCCTGTCGAGCTGGCCGACCGCGTAAGAGCCAGCGTCAAGCGCTGCGCGAACGACGTCCGCGACATGCTGCTGTATATGGAGGAAAGCCATGACCGAACCGATCCGACACGCGTACCTCGTTGACGCGACCGACAAGCCGCTGGAGTTCATCCGCAAGACGGCAGAGAACTGCCCCATCTGTAACCAGCGCGGCGTGCGGCCCAAGGCCGTCCTCGCCGTCTACTCGGAGGACACGTACAACGAAGTCGTGCACTGCCTCGAGTGCGACTACACCGCAGCAAGGCCGCGCAAGCGTGTCCGATGATGTTCGCCAGGCCCTCCTCGATCTCGCCAGCCAGGCCACCAACCTGCATGAGATCGAGGTCGCGATCTTGACAACGCTGAGGGAGCGCCCGAAGAGCACATGGTGTCTAGGATGCGATCGCATGCTGGCCGCAATCGTGGAGAAGGCTTATGGAAAAGAAGTACTTGAGCGAATCTGCCATCCGTAAAACAGTCCTGTCCGCCTTTCAGGCGAAAGCGCAGGAGAAGAACAAGCCGTGGGACCCGGCGGTCACCGAAACGGAGGCCTACAAGGCCTGGGTCAACGACCGCATCGAGGACGTGCGCGCCGACGGGCGCCTGCTCACTGAGGCTCAGTACGAAGACCACGTCGCGAACCGTCTCCTGCGCGAAGGCGACATCGTCACGTACATCGGCCCGGATCGCGTCGAGACCACCTCGTCAGGACGCTTCATTCCGCGCGCGCACGGTCAGCGCGGCGTCATCACCCGCATCGAGGTTCGCCAAAGCGATGGCGCGCGGGTCCTGACCTTCCAACCCGAGATCACCAGCGCCATGCGCGCGCTGGATGAGGGCGAGGTCGTCCTGCTGACGACGCTCGACTGGTGGCTGTTTGAGCGCGCCCGTGACTAGTATCCTGCGCGGCCTGTGGGTTGATGATGCCCTGCGCGTGCGGGGCGTCGTGCGTGGGATCGTGCGGCCTCATGGGCTCGGCTGGCTCGGCCTGATCCCGCTCGGGCCCATCACGCTGCGGCTCGACGCCCGCTCACGCGTACACGCACAAGCACTGGTAGAGGAGGTCGTCCATGAAACCGCTGGACCCCACGCTACCCTTGGATGAGCTGCTCGCGCGGGCGCGGGTCAACGTCGCGCAGTTTGACCGTGCAGCCTTCCTGGTGTGGCTCCGCCAGCAGAGCGAGGACATCCGGCGCGTCGCGCGCAAGGTCCCGCCCAACGTGCTTTGGCAGATCCAGGCCGACGACGGTCAGCGCCTCTACGGCATCGTCGCCGGCTACCAGGCCGCCCGGCGCGGCATGCCGCCGATGCCTCGGCTCGTCGTCCTTGGCATCCAAGAGGGCGCCGGCTCACCGAGCGACCCAGTCGCGCTCCCGCTCGATGTGCTGACGAGGGCTGTGTGAGTCGCGCCTTTCTCAACGAGCTGCTAGAGCAGGCAGATCAGATAACACGGCAGGTCCCGTCTGGCATGACCGCGTGGGTCGAAGGCGAAGCCCACCACCTCACGCCGGTCGTCGGCAGCGTCGCGCAGTGCCCCAACTGCGCGCGCGGGGTCGTCATCGAGAGCATCTCCAGTTTCGAGACGCGCTGCCAGCAGTGCGGCGACCTGCTCTTCATCACCCCGCTCGATCAGTCGTTGTAGACGGCAAGGCTTCGTGCTTGCTTGTGATAACGGGAGGCGGACTTGAACCGCCGACCTCCGGGTTATGAGCCCGGCGAGCTACCAACTGCTCCATCCCGCTACAGCTCTTGTACAGTCGGGGTGGCTTGTGGTCAACACGCCGGGAGGGACTCGAACCCCCGGAGCCGCGCTCATTACACGCAGCTTCCCGGCCTTGACCGGCGTAGTTGAGGACAATGGGTCTCGCCGCAGTTTGCAGCTACTGCGTAAGCTTTTACGGGCCGCGCGAACGGTCGAGGGAAGCGCAGTGCGCTGACGGTCAATGGCTCACACAATCCTTCTAGCCGCGTTCATGGTCCCCGTCAAGCACCCCCAGCTCGAAGCGGATCGGCGGCCGGTCGGCCTCAATACGCGTAGTAGTCGCGCTCGCGCAAGGTCACCAAACCACCGAACTTCACGATCGCTTCGTCGGCGCCGTACAGCGCCAGCAGCGCCCGGTTCGGCTCGTTGTGGCTGAACGGGCTCAGCGTCGCCCACGCCTCGGCGAACCGCATCCCGAGGTGGTCGCCCCCGACGTGCAGTACGGGCGTGCACGGGAGGCCGGGGTACAGCGGCGGTTCGAAGACGCTGATGCCGAAGTTGAACCCCATACCGGCATTGTGCGGCACGATGACGAGCTTCTCTCGGTGAAGGATCGACGCCACTCGCAGCCACTCCTCCGCCGCCAGCTTCTGCATAAGGGTCGTGTTGCCTCTCGGGTTGATTCGGCCATCCAAGGCACGCAGCCACTCGA
>CAZXKI010000007.1:0-17044 GCA_964641145.1 uncultured Candidatus Saccharibacteria bacterium
CAGTGTAAGGCGCAGCCGCTTTGCGGCAGATTAGTATTTCTCCCGAGGTTTTAGAGAGGGGGAATGAGAGTACGTTCGAGACCTTGTCGACGTTTTTAGTCTGCTTGGTCACTTTGCGCATTTCGGCAGGCAATAAAAAAGCGACCGAAAGGTCGTACTCTTTGCCTAATACAATGTCTTTAAGCTCGTTAAAAAGCTTCTTTTCCTGCATTATCTGCGGCGGCCGCGCGGCTTGCGCTCGACCATCTTGCCCATCTTAATGAGCTCTGCCACTTCTTCGCGGCGTTTGATGACTTTAAGAGTGTGTTTGCGGCGTACCAGGCGAGACTTGTCGCGTGAGTGATAGCGGCGGCCGCGCATCTCCTGGATAAGGCCTGCGCCCTGCACGCGCTTAGAGAAGCGTCGGATAAGGTTTACCGGCGTCTCGTTTTCGTTTTTCTGCACCTCTGCGTTAACTGCCATGTGGGGGAGACTATAGCACAAAAAGCTCTTTTACCGCAAGGTTTTAAGAAAGCGGGGAATCTCCGAGAGAGAAAGGGTGGTTTGGGCGCTGTTTTGCATCGAGCGGACGATAAGAGTGCCGTCCAAGGCCTCGCGCTGGCCCATAATAAGGAGGTGGGAGACCCCAAGGTCCCGGGCGGTCTGGAGCTGGCTCCCTAGATGGGCTGTGTCAAAAGACTGTAAGACGGGTACGCGTGCTGCGCGGAGCATGTCGACAACGGTAAGTCCTTGGAGTTTGGCGCGGAGGCCAAGCTGGGCAAAGTACACCTTGGGTTTATACGCTTTGCTCGGCGGCTGGCAGGCGCTTACGGTAACCCCTTTCTTGCGGAAGAAGAGGCTGGCGCCAACGCCCGTGCTGTCTTTGCGGCGAGTCTCTCGTTTAAAGTATTCATCAAAGCGTCCGCCGACCGCCCCCACTACTGTTGAGTCACCGTCTTCAAAATCAAGCGCAAAGGTAAGATGAGGGCCGCGTTCATCGCCAACCAGCATATCGTCGAGCTCATAGCTAAGGCCCAGTTGTTCTACGTGCTCCAATACAGAGCGAAAATGAGTCCGGCTTTTCTCAGACAAAAAGTGTACCGGGCGGGGAGCCTCGCTGGCGACAGCCCGGCAGGTTTCTTTGGTGCAGCGGTAGAGGGTAAACGGGTCTTTCATGGCTTCGTCTTTGCAGGCAGATTCAAGACGGCCGGCATGTTTGCGCGCATGGACCGAAAGTTCACGTTCAAATCGGTTCTGGCTGTCGCGGTCGCCAAGCGCGTTGAGGCGTATCCGGGTCACTTTCATGCCCCATTCGCTCGCAATCATGGCAACTGTCTTAATTACCACCACTTCCCCGACACTTTCTTGGGTACCTAGTACCTGTAGGCCAAATTCACCCACTTCTCTGGCGGGGTATGCGGCAGGGGTGTGCATAGGGGCAGGGGTTGCATAGAATCCCATCACCGGCTCGTTAGGGTGTGCAGCGGCATGTGCAGCTCCTACCTGCGCAGCAGAAGGGAAGGTGTAAAGCGGCACGCGCTTGCGGCGTACTGCGGGCAAGTTGGCGCGTTCAGGCAAAGCGCGTTCGATGTCTTGCATCGGCTTAAAGCCATAGAACAGAGCGACTTCGCTCGCGTGTTTTAAAAAGGATGCAGGTCCTTTCATCAATTAGTTTTGTGCAGGGGTGCTTCCCGGGAGCAGGCTGGCAGTGTCGATAGGAAGAAGACGCAGAAACGCGCGACCGATGATGTTTTCTCTTGGTAGGGTGCCCCACAAGCGTGAGTCAGAGCTTTCTGGCCGATTGTCGCCCATTACAAAGTACTCGTTGTCGTCAAGAGTAACGGTAGTGCCGCCGCCGTTGCCTTTATTTACAAGGTACGACTCGTCTAATGAAAGCTTTTCTCCATCAGTTTTTGTAATAGTGACGCTGGTAGGGGTTACCTGCACTGTTTCTCCAGGCAAGCCAATGATGCGCTTGATGAAAAACTGTGTGGGATCTTTCGGATAGCGGAATATAACCACGTCGCCGCGCTGCGGGTCGTCGAGACGGTAGGTAAGTTCGTCAACAATGAGATATTGTCCGTTGTGGAAGGTCGGGTCCATAGATGCGCCGGACACGATAAACGGCTGTGCGACAAAAAGACGCACGGGCACAACTATGATTACTGCAACCAGAGCAAATTTCAGGAGTTCAGTGAAGAAATTCTCACGTTCTCCTTGTGGCATGGAGACAATTGTACCGCGTACTGTTCGGTGTGCAAGTTTTTTGTTACATTAGACCACATGAAGTGGGTTATAGTCGGTCTTGGAAACCCCGGAAAAGAGTACGAACACACGCGCCACAACGTTGGGCGCGAATTTTTAATGGATCTTGAAGAGAAACTGCCCGAGAAGTTTGTGCTCATAACGCCCGACACCTTCATGAACAACTCGGGCAAGGCCGTTAAGCCGCATATTAAGTCTGTTAAGGCGGCAGCACAGCTTGCAGTCTTGCATGACGACCTTGATTTGCCGCTCGGCACCGTGAAGATCTCATTCGGCCGCGGCTCCGCTGGCCACAAAGGGGTGGAATCTATAGAGAAAGCAATCAAAACTAAAAACTATGTGCGCTTTCGCATCGGCATCTCTGCAGAAAAGAAGGGTGGCGCAGTAAAAAAGCCTGATGTGCTCGGCAAGTTTAAGCCAAGCGAAGAAGCTGAGCTCAAAAAAGCCAAAAAGAGTGTAAAAGAGGGTCTGGAGATACTTATGACCGAGGGTGTGGCGCGTGCCATGACCGAAATAAACGGTCGTTAGATATACAAAAAGCCCTGTGCGCAGGAGTAGAGGTCGTGTTCATCTCTCCGGAGCACGGGGCTTTTGTGTTTTTCTTTATTTCTTGTCTCCGCCAAACGCGAGCGCCATGCGCATCTCCTTAGGCTCGAAGAGGGAAATAGTGAACGGGTAGCGCTTGCCGAGCTCGAGGTTAGCGCGGAGCTTCTCCTCGCTGCCGAACTCGCTTACGTGCACCAAGCCTGCGATGCCTTCCTCAATCGAGGCCAAGGCGCCATGCTTGTTGAACTTGATAACCACGCCCTCCACCTTGTCGCCCTTGTGATACTTGTTTTGAGCAGTGGTCCACGGATTCTCCTTAAGCTGTTTGACTGAAAGAGATACTTTGCCGTCTTTGATATCGATGATTTTAACCTTTGTGCGGTCACCAACCTTAAAGAAGTGGCGCGGATCATCCACGAGGCCCCAGTCAATCTCAGAGATGTGGACCAAGCCTTCAAGACCCTCCTCAAGCTTCACGAAGACGCCGAAGTCCACCATGCCGGTAACCTCGCCCTCTACAGTGTCGCCCATCTGGTAGTTAGCAATGAGCTCTTTCTTCTCTTTGTCGTCAATACCTTTTTCAGAGAAGATAAGCTTGCCCTCCTTAGGCTGTGCGCCAATGATTGAAACGGGGATCTTGGTGCCTACGAGCTTGCGGAGTTCGTCAAGAATCTTGTCCTTGTCGCCGTCGGTAACGCGAGGATAGTGCTCTGCTTTAAGTTGAGAAGCGGGGAGGAAGCCAGCGATACCCTGCCATTCAAGGATAAGGCCGCCTTTGTTTGCTTCTTTAACCAAGAGGTCAAGAACGCGCTTGTCTTTAACTGCCTCTTCGGCCTGTGCCCAGATAATGGCCTGGCGAGCCTCTTTGAGTGAGAGTTCGATGTAGCCCTCGCGGTGGTTGGTAGAGATCACCTTGGCAGCAACGCGGTCGCCCACATTGGTGCGCTTGATAACCTCGCGAGCGTTCATGTACTCGCGGCCGTAGATAATGCCGGTGCCAAACGGCGCCAAGTCGATATAGAGGCGGGCGCGGTCGAGCGCCAATACTGAACCTTCTACAATGTCGCCCTCTTTAGGCGGCTCTGGTGCACGGTCGGCAAAGGCCTGCATCAATGATACAGGTGCGTCGACCTCCTTAACGAGTTCTTTTGTTGCCATAATTATTGATTTGTACGACGGGGGCCCAAGGTCTGGGTTTACTCCCGCGCGCGTTAACTATTAATAAAGGAAACCCTTTATTGCCCGGCACTATAACCGAAGGAACGAGAGAAGTAAAGCCCCCGCTTTATTTCCGAGTGAGTGAGGGTTATATCGAACGCAGTGCGATATATATCAAAAAATGAGGAAGCGCAAGTATAAAAAGAAAAGGGCTCCCACGATCGCAAGATGCGATGGGGAGCCCGCTGTGTTGCCGAAGCCGTCACAGAAATTGTTGGTGAACGAGCCCTGTTACGGGTTGTTCGTCAGTTCCTCCTCTTGGGGTTCGTCGACCCGGTCGCCGTCAGGCGCCGGTCACCGCCGCGCGCGGGCCGATCGAGCGGCCGCCGCCGGCGAAGTCGCCGTAGTGGAAGTGGACCAGAACGAAGCTACGCATCGCTCGCGCCGGCACCCTGGCCGGTGGCGATGGGGTCGGTCGTGCCGGAGTCGTCGGCGCCGATCTTGAATCCGCTCATGATGAGGGTGATCGTGGAACCACCGGAATCGAAGAACATCCGCATACGAACCTCCATTCGGTTAGGGCGGAATTGCCCTGTTCGTTGCAAGGGTAATATAAACCAACCCGTTTTGGCTGTCAAGTCAACCCTCCTGCGGCGGGCAGGGTGCGAGCGGGCAAAAAGATACCCGGCCGCGAGGCGGCCGGGCGAATAGGGGGCAGCTTGCAGCTAGAGCTCGACGGTGAAGCTCCGCATCTCCGCCACGTTCCTCTGGTGGGAGGCTTCGTCTTCTGCGATCGGAATGACATCAGCGCTTCCGCCGCTTGGGGCCAGTGCCTCCTGTTTGGGAGGTGGTTCGTCGAGGTCATCGTCAGGAATCGTCTCTGACTTGGGGGGAGTTTCGTCCGGGTCGCCGCCGTTGTAGACGTCGAGGCCACTCTTCACTTGCCGGATGATACCCTTCTCGTCTTCCGGTTTTGGGCGAGCGAGAGGCTTGCCATCGAAGTCCGTTTTCCTCCTTTTCAGTGAAGGTTTTCTTCTCATCCGTTCGTTGGCCACGTTATACCTCCTGCAAATAGGAACTTCCTCTCACAAAAATCATTTTTTGCGAGCATGTTTTCCATACTATCACTAAAAATTCACTGGTAAATTGTCTTCATTTTTGCTATAATATAGGGCATGGTTATTACCTATCTGGGTGGCGAATGCTTCAAGATTACCCAAGGCGAGCTCACGATAGCCCTCAATCCTCCCTCTAAAGACTCTAAACTCAAGTCGTCTAAGTTCGGCTCTGACATTGTGCTTACCTCGCTCGACCACGAAGACTTTAACGGTGCCGAGCAGATGTCTTTTGGCGAACGCGAGCCCTTTGTTATCAACGGCCCAGGCGAGTACGAGGTTAAAGAAGTCTCGGTTCGCGGCTTTGGGTCAGAGAGCACCTATGGCGGCGAGAAGGGGATCAACACTATTTATAGCCTTTCTATAGAGGGTATGGACCTCGTGTTCTTGGGTGCGCTGGGCACGCCTCAGATACCTCAGACTGCTAAAGCCGAGTTAGACGAAATAGACATTCTCTTTTTGCCTATCGGTGGCGAAGGCGTGCTAGACCATGCCGAGGCCTACAAGCTTGCGGTACAATTAGAGCCGAAGGTCGTGATTCCGATGCACTATACGCCAGAGACTCTTAAGAAGTTTCTTAAAGAGGCGGGCGAGGACGTTGCGCCGGTAGATAAGCTGACCTTAAAGCGCAAAGACCTCGAGGGCAAAGAGGGCGAGATAATCGTGCTTGCTTCCAACTAATATGCGCCGCTATATCGAACATATCCGCAACACCCGCACGCCGCACGAGCGCCGTCAGCACGCGCTCCAGATAGCAGGGGTGTTTACCGCGGTGTTGTTTGTAGGCTGGCTTGCAACGCTCAGTCTGCGCATCGGTACAGGCGGCGAGGTGGTTAACACCAACCCGTCCACCAACACAGCAGCAACGCTTCAGGCAGTGCAGGGCGACGATTCTGTAAATTCATCAACCTTTCTAGGCTACTAAATTCTGTATGGCTGACAAAGACGAACATATAAATGATTCTGGCATTGTGCCGCGCAATATCTCTACCGAGATGCGCGAGGCGTACCTCGACTACGCGATGTCGGTTATCACCTCGCGTGCGCTTCCAGACGTGCGCGACGGCCTCAAGCCGGTGCACCGCCGCATCCTCTACACCATGCACCGCATGGGGCTGACCCCGCAGGCCCGCTTTCGTAAAAGCGCTGCAGTTGTGGGCGACGTCTTGGGTAAATACCATCCGCACGGCGACCAAGCCGTGTATGACGCCATGGTCAAAATGGCGCAGGAGTTTGCGATGCGCTATCCGCTTGTGATGGGCCAAGGCAACTTCGGTTCTATCGACGGCGACGCTGCAGCGGCTATGCGCTACACCGAGGCCAAGATGTCCCACATGGCAGGGGAGCTCCTCCGCGACCTGGAGAAGGAGACAGTGGAGTGGCGCCCCAACTACGACGGCACGCTCAAAGAGCCGGCCGTGCTGCCAGCCGCGGTGCCGAACATTTTGCTTAACGGTACGCTGGGTATCGCCGTAGGTATGGCGACCAACATCCCACCGCACAACCTTGTGGAGCTTTCAAACGCGCTCACTCATTTGATAGAAAATCCTTCTGCTACGGTAGAAGACCTGATGGAGTTTGTTACCGGCCCCGATTTCCCGACAGGCTCGATCGCATTTAATAGAAAAGACTTGCTCCACGCCTACTCAACCGGCAAAGGTGGCGTCGTAGTGCGCGGCCATGCAGAGATTGTCGAGGGCAAAAAAGGCGACTACCAGATTATTATTACCAGCCTCCCGTACCGCGTTAACAAAGCCGAGCTTCAGGTGCGCATTGCCGACCTCGTGCATGAGAAAAAGATCGAAGGCATCCGCGGCCTCCGCGACGAGTCTACGCGTGACATCCGCGTGGTTATCGACCTCAAGCAGGGCGCTCAGCCGCAAAAAGTTCTGAACTATCTCTACAAGCACACTCAGCTTGAAGATACGTTCCACTTCAACATGGTGATGCTGGTAGACGGTGTGCCGCAGACGATGTCGCTCAAGGGCATCTTGCAGGAGTTTATCAAGCACCGCCAAGATGTGGTTAAGCGCCGCACCCAGTTTGATTTGCGGAAGGCTCAGGAGCGCGAGCACATCTTGCTCGGCCTCAAGAAGGCACTCGACCATATCGACGAGATCATCAAGACCATCCGCGCATCTAAAGATGTGCAAGATGCGCACACCAACTTGATGAAGAAATTTAAGTTCTCTGACCTGCAGGCAACCGCCATTTTGGAGATGCGCCTGCAAAAGCTTGCCAACCTCGAGCGCAAGAAGATCGAAGATGAGTTGGCCGAAGTACAGGCGCTTATTGCCGAGCTTACCGAGCTTCTAAAGAGTGAGAAGAAGATGCTTGGCGTTATCAAGACCGAGATCACCGAGATTGCTAAAAAGCATGGCGACGACCGCGAGACCAGGATCATGAAGGGCGCTGCCGGCATTATCAATGTCGAAGACCTGATCCCAGACGAAGAGCAGGTGCTTGTCTTGACCCAAGGCGGCTATGTAAAGCGCACCAACCCCGACGAGTACCGCAAGCAAAAGCGCGGCGGTGTCGGTGTCATAGACCTCAACACGAAAGAAGAAGACTTTGTAACCAACTTCCTTACAACCTCGACGCACAGCGACCTGCTGTTCTTTACCGACGTGGGCAAGGCATACCAGCTCAAGATGTACGACATCCCCGAAGGCAAGCGCTCAACCAAGGGCAAAGCGATTGTTAACTTCCTTTCGGTAACTGGGGAAGAAAAGGTGACCAGTGTCTTGCCAATGCGCAAGAACCAGAAAGGCGGAGAAAAATTCCTCTACATGATCACCAAGCAAGGTGTTGCTAAAAAGGTAGATGCAACTGCCTTCCACGATGTGCGCCGCTCCGGCCTTATTGCGCTCAAGCTCCAAAAGGGCGACGAGCTTATTGCTGCACTCTTGGTAGAAAAGGGCGACGAAATCTTCCTCTCCTCAGCCAAGGGTCAGTCAATCCGATTTAAAGAAAGCGATATTCGCGTGATGGGCCGCGCCGCCGGAGGTGTGCGCGGTATGAAGCTCGGCAGCGGCGACTTTATTGTCGGAGCCGATGTAGTGCCGAAGGGCTCTAAAGACCTTGAGGTTTTGGTAATTTCTCGCGGCGGCTATGGCAAGACATCGCCAGTTAAGGAGTACAAGACACAAAAGCGCGGCGGCTCGGGTATCCGCACCATTAAGGTGACTCCTAAGACAGGCCCGCTGGTTGCCGCACGCATAATCTCTAAAGAAGAGGGTGTAGGCGCTGACGAAATGGTGGTGATGTCTAAGAAAGGCCAGGTGATCCGCACCGGTTTGACCGAAATCCCGTCACTCTCGCGCTCGACCCAAGGCGTCCGCGTAATGAAGCTCCACGACGGCGACGCTATCGCAAGCTTTGTGTGTTTGTAATAAACGGATGAAGAATCTGACTGAAAAAGAGAAATTAGAATACGCTAAAAATTGGCGGGAAGTTAGTTTTCAGAAAGGGATAATTTCAGAAAAAAGAGTTTATGAGCTCGCTGATGAGTTCACTAAACTTGAGGTACAAATTGCAGCTATTCTATTTGCCTTTACAAGTTTTTTTGCTGATAAATTTAACTCCATTTTCCCCAACTTTTCTTATTCCGCCATTCTGATTCTAAAAATTCTTTTTCTAACCGCTATAATGATGCTCATCCTTTCCTTGGCTTTAGGATTACTTCACCTAAAAAGAAAAGAGAAATTTTGGAGTGATTTCTTTGAGATAAGAGATAGTCGGCATCGTAAATGGGACGAATCTGTTCGTAAAGAAATTACCGTTGAAGAAGCTAGAGCTTTTCATATAGGTGCGGCTTATGGGAGAGGTAATATCATAAGTTCCCCTACCTGGACTTGGGTTTTGCAAACAGTAGCCTTGGGAATTGCTGTTATTCTGATATGTATTCTTTTAACCACCTTTCTTTTCAGGTAAATGATCGACAAAATTGGGTGGTTGCTCGTACAAGACCGCAAGGTGTTGATGGTGCGCAGTAAGAGCAAAGATAAGTTCTATGCGCCGGGCGGCAAGCGCGAGGCAGGTGAGAGTGATGAACAAGCTCTGGTAAGAGAAGTTAAAGAAGAGCTCGGGGTAGATATTGTCCCTGCAACTATTACACATCTGCAGAGTTTTAAAGCGCAGGCGCACGGCCAGCCCGAAGGCGTGTTTGTGCATATCGCTGGCTACACGGCCGACTACTCTGGCGAGCTTTCTCCACAAAGCGAAGTTGAAGAAATGACCTGGTTTACTAGCGCCGACTACGAGCGCGCTACCGAGCCTGGTAAACTTATTTTGACTTGGCTTAAAGAAAAAGATTTGATTGACTAGGTTGTATGGCATCACTCCGCACTCCGACTACAGAAAAGATTTATCATGACCTTATTGCCGCAGGACACCTCGAGAAGTGCCCTCTTTGTCGCATCGAGCCCATTAAGCAGTTTGTATATTGGAAGGTGATCCCCAACGAATATCCATACGATCTTATCGCGGAGACTCATCATATGGTGGTGCCGCTGCGCCACGTGGCTGAAGCAGAGCTTACCGAAGAGGAGAAGAAAGAGCTGTATCAGATCAAAAATTCATATATTAACGAGCACTACGAGTATGTTCTCGAGGCTACGCACAAACAAAAGTCGGTCCCAGCACACTTCCATCTGCATTTGATGGTAATAAAAGAGGGGATTACATAATTAAACCCGCGGCGAGCTCGCCGCGGGGTCTTGCGTTCGTTTATATCACGGAACGAAAGCGTCCAGCGCCCTCCCACTCATCGACGCCGTCCTGCTTGGGGTAGTCATACCAGCCGCGTGCACTCCAGTGGTCGACCATGTGAACAAAGGCTCCCAATGGGATTGTTCGGCGGTCGCGGTTGCTGTAGTCCTCGACAATACCCTCGGCGTACTTGATGCCCAGGATATGGGCTGGTGTGAGTTCGACTCCGTATTCGCGCGCCTTGGCGAGCCGAAACTCCTGGGAGTCTGCCCGAGTCGAGAATGTCGGCCGATGAACCAAAAGCCCGTCCGCCCCTAGCTCATACTTCCACGGCTTTTCGATGTCGTGAAAGAGAAAGACGATGAGTGCGTCCGAGAGCGAGAAGTCCAACGGTCGTCCAAATGCCGCGACAAATTCATACAGGTGTCGGGCAAAGTTCATACAGTCGGTTACGTGGTCGATGAAGCCGCCAGGCCAGGCCTGGTGATTGTGCACCGAGCCCTGCACCTGTTCGAAGAGTTTGAGATTTTCGAAGACCAGCCGCCGGCAGCCTTTTTGATTCGGCTCCTCGATAAAGTCGAGCAGCAGATTGATCGGCAGGTAGTCGAAGCCGAGAGTGACCGTCTGCATCCGTTTTCTCCGTTGTGAAAGACCTGTTCTAAAGATACCACCCACCAGCACATTGACATAATTGTATTTGTTTTGTAATATATTTTCAGCGTACCTTTCGTTGTGCGCTCATAGAGAGGAGAATATCCATGTTCGGACGTCGTACGCGTCTCAGGCGTGCAAAGGAGAGCAGGAGTCCCTCCACGGACAGTTCGCTCGACCTCATCAATCCCGCCGGCCCGCTCTTTCAGGCGGCGGTGATGCAGCCGATGCTCAACAATCCCGTCGACACGTCGCCGCCTTCGGTCGACGTCTCCCCGTCGATCAGTGTCGACACGGGCGGTGGCGGTGGTGGTGGTTGGTGATGGGTGTCACCATGCTCGCCGTCTTCGGCGCTCTCGTCGTTGCCGACGTCGGCGAATACGTCCCGGCTCCCGAGCTCTTGCAGCCGCAGGAGCAGGTGCCCAAGGACGACCAGATCGAGCCCAGGCAGAATGGTCCCCGCAATGACTGGAAGTGGACCTCGCCCTGTCTCGACATCGAAAAGTGTCGGACCTAGCGTCCGTCTGTGCGCCCGCCGGGGAACCTCGGCGGGCGCTTACTCTTTTACAGGTGCGTATGGTATCCTCGAGCCAGTAGTAACAAACGGGAGCAATATCCATGTCGGTTCAGCCTGAGCCAAGGAATGATCCCTTCATGTTGGCCGTGGCGATAGTGGTTGCTGCAGCCACTCTCTTGGCAGGCACCGCCTTCGTGGCCTACCTCGACCCCAGCGTCGCCGCATACCTCGCCCAGTTCTTGGGCGCCCACTAATGGCCCGCGAGACGTCTCACACGTCCCGCGGGCCTCATTCATGTAAGAATCACCTCACTCGTGCGTATATATAAGTATGACGAGGGTAATTAAAACTCACACTGACATCATCGGAGTCATCGCTTTGGCGGCTGTGGTGGTTACCCTGTACTCGTTTGTAGGAGCGTATATGCTTTCTGCTCCGGATTCCTCAATACAAGTCGCTGCTAGTGAGCGTATCTCAAAATAAGGTGTAGAATATAAGGGTGATTGAGGGCTCTTTTTTGGCACCAGCACAGGCACTACGCGCTGCACAACTGCATGAAGGTATGCAGGTGGCCGACTTTGGCGCGGGTTCGGGTTTCTTTACGCGCGCCGCTGCGCGCGAGGTGGGCGAGGGCGGCGCAGTGTGGGCGGTTGATATCAACCGTGACCTGTTGCCCCGCATTAAGACCTTGGCCAATGCCGAGGGTCTGCACAATGTCGAAGTGATACAGGGCGACATTGAGGCTGTGGGCGGCAGTCATTTGCCCGATAACAACTTTGATCTGGTTATTGCAGCCAATGTTATGTTCTGTCTCGAAGACCGCGGTGAGATGGTGGCAGAGATCCGCCGCGTGCTCAAGCCTCATGGCCGGGCATTGGTTATCGACTGGGCGGGTTCGTTTGGCGGCTTGGGTCCGCACGAAGACCACGTCATTACTCAAGCCGCGGCGCGCCAACTGTTTGAGAGCCATGGCTTTGTGTTTGCCAGCATCATACCGGCCGGCACCTACCACTGGGGATTTATTGTTCGCAGAAAAACCTAAAAAGCCTCATTATAGAGTCACTCGATCATGTCGACCTTTCAAATTATCGTGCTTGGTATATGCGCAGCGCTGATCTTAATCGGCGTAGGCGTCTTTGCGTCCTTTGGTGGCTTGGGTGGCGGCAACGACGTGGGGCGGGTAGAAGTGTGGGGCACGCTCGACAGCAGTGTGATGCAGCAGCTTCTCACCACGCTTAGCAACAAGGACGACTCTTTCCAAGATGTTTCGTATACCAAAAAAGAGCCGGCAACGTTTCAGACCGAGCTAGTAAACGCTATGGCTGCCGGCACGGGCCCCGACCTTGTACTCATCAAGCACGACGAGCTCTACGACTTTGAAGACAAGCTTCTTACCATTCCGTATGGTCTGGTATCACAAAACACATTTCTTACCTCATACATAGACGAGAGTCAGATATTTTTGACCCCCGAGGGCGAGCTGGCGCTGCCGTTTATGGTAGACCCGATGGTGATGTACTGGAACCGCGACCTCTTTGCCTCGGCCGGAGTGGCGTCGCCGCCGCAGTTTTGGAACGACTTCCTCGCGCTTGCTCCTAAGATGACGTCGCTTGAGAGCGGCTCAAATATCAAAAAGAGCGCCGTAGCCCTTGGTCAGTGGCAAAATGTCGCCCACGCTAAAGAGATTCTCTCAACCTTGTTTATGCAGGCAGGCGACCGCATCGTGGTGCGCAGCACCGAAGGCCGGTTTAGCTCAGTCTTAGGCACCGCTCCTACCAATGCGCCGAGCAACCCGTCAGAGTCGGCGCTTCGCTTCTATACCGAGTTCACCAACCCGTCTAAGACTACCTACTCATGGAACCGCGCCTTGCCTGTGTCTACCACGGCCTTTATTTCCGGCGATGTGGCAGTGTACTTTGGCTTTGCAAGCGAGCTGCCTAACCTTGCTGCGCGCAACCCTAACCTTCGTTTTGGTGTTGCCAAGGTTCCACAGGTTGAAGGCTCTTCAAGCCGCCTCACGTACGGCCGCTTAACGGGCCTTGCGATCCCGCGCACGTCTAAAAACCCCAACGGAGCTGCACAGATCGCTCAAAAGCTCACCAGCTCTGAGGCGGTAGTAACACTTTCTGCCCTTACGGGCCTGCCGCCGGTGCGTCGTGATGTTAAAATAAATACAGCAGACAACGCAGCCATGAGTGTGTTTGTAGACTCGGCTTTGATCGCACGCGGCTGGGTAGATCCAAACCCTGCCGAGACAGATGTCATATTTAGAACCATGATAGAATCGGTGATAAGCGGCAGAAACGACTCCGGCTCAGCAATAGGCGAGGCCGCGCGGGCACTTAAACAACTACTCCCATAATGAAAAAATTCTTTTTAATACTCCTTGCTCTTTCTATACTTGCACCGTCTGTTACCTTTGCTGCCGAAACAGGAGGCTATCCAGCTAGTACTGGCGGTGGAGGAACAGTTACACTTGAAAACCCTCTAGGTGCTGATGTAACTACGTTTGAAAAGCTGATAACTAAAGTGCTCGACGCCGCGTTTATTATTGGGTTGCCGATAGCAGTGCTCTTTATTGTTATCGCGGGCTTTCGCTTTGTATGGGCGCGCGGCAAGCCTGCAGAGCTCGAGAAGGCCAAGAAAAATTTGCTGTGGACTGTAGTGGGTATAGGCGTGTTCTTTGGCGCATGGACTCTTGCCAGGATTATCGAAGCAACTATTTCTGCTCTTAAGATAGGCGGCTCATGAAAATCACTCTTGTCAGTTTGGTAAACCAGATAGTAGGGGTTATTGATACCGCCATCCCCATTTTGGCGAGCTTTGCCGTCTTCTTCTTCCTTCTCAATATTGTGCGCTATATCTACAAAGCGGGTGATGCCGGTAGTAAAGGCGCCGAGAAAAAGGGGATTCTGTGGGGTCTTATAGCGCTTTTCGTTATCTTTTCTATCTGGGGCCTCCTGTCACTGTTTAGGTCTATCCTATTCTCCGGCACCGCGACGGGGAGCGATCTATACATCTAGCTCAACTCTTCATGCTATCCACAACCTCATACTTGTGTGTATGGGGCCTCCTGTTACAGTTACTACATGCCAAATTTAGACTATTTTGAGAGCACATTAGAGGGTATATCAGACCTAGTAGATACTGCGATACCGATTTTAATAGGTCTAGCCCTTATTTTCTTTTTCTGGGGCTTGGTTAAGTACGTTCGTTCGGCAGAAAGCGGTGACGGCAAGAAGATTATGATCGCCGGCTTGGTAGGCCTCTTTATCATGGTGTCAGTGTGGGGCATTATCCGCTTGGCGCAGTCTGTGCTCGGTGTTCAAAGCAATGACGCTGCAGACGACGTGATCACTGCACCAAACGTGCCTCGATAGGCTACTAACTCATGGGGTTGACCGAGATACGGGGTTTGCTGGTAGAGAATATTCTAAACCCCCTCATGCTTCTGTTTTTTGCGATAGGGCTCTTGGTGTTTGTCTTTGGGGTGGTTGAGTTTCTCTATGGCATAAATGCAGAGAACGAGGCCCGCGAGCGCGGTAAAAAGCACATGCTCTGGGGCTTGGTTGGCATGTTTATCATGATGGTAGCGTACTCGATAGTAAAACTAATAATCAGGACAGTAGGAGGTGACACCACGCTCTAGCGAAAATAAAAAAGAAGAACGGCGGACTCTGGGTAGAGTCCGCCGTTTCTGAATCGCACAGAAAGATCGTTATTCGTTGGTGAGCATGTAGTGGAGTACTATACGATCACCAGTTGTCGAACGGACCTTCACAGTCCAGAAGTTGGAAATGTTGGTCGTGTTTGTCATGGTGACCACATTTCCTCCGGCGTCGATCGCGTCGATTAGGCCGTCGAAGTTCATCTTCACGACGCATGTGCCAGGACTTATCGTTATTTCCACGTCACCCTCGAGCGTCACTTCCTGGGGTTCTCCCGGGCAGTCTTCTGAGGTGTACTTGGCCTTCTCGATTGCAGCGATGACTGCCGCCCGCCGATTGGCTTCGGCGAGCTCCGCGGCATGCTTCTCGGCCTCTGCCAATGCCACTGCCTTGTGACAGGCGATGTCATCTTCGAGACATACGGGCCTGTTGATGAACCCGCTTGTCAACGGAATGAGTACCGTTGCAAACAGAAGTAGAATAAGTGGAGTGAGAAGGACGCCTCGCAGTATCCTTCCTTTCACCAGCACCGCAACAGCGACCATGGCCACTGTCACGAACAGGATCACCCACCAGGCGCCGCCGCCCGCCGCGTCGTAACCCAGCCTCCATGTAGGAAGGTAGGAAACAAAGACGAGGATGACGACAAGCATGATCATCGCAGTGCCTAGGATTGCTCCCACGCCCTGCAGCAGTAGAAGGGACGTTTCTGTCTTCCTGAGGAGGGCTCCTATTTCGCTTTTGTCAGGTTTCTTGGTTTCAGTAGCGTCCCTTCTTTTCGCCGAGTCTCGTACGTAGTGGTAGGTGATGGCAGCCGCTGCCAGCACTACCGTCACGATAACGAGAGTGAAAAAGATGAGATATCCAGTTGAAAGTTCCATGTCTTCTCCTTACGGGTTCGTTGGTTGTGCCGGGGCAGAGTTTTGGGACGGGTTGATGAGAACGGGGGTGTTGCCACCGCCGTCCGACACCACTACCGTCGCGCCCTTGCCGGCCGCTTCGCGTACTGCACCCCACTTCTCGAACTGAGGAGAGTTGGGGTGTTGGTCGAGTTCGCCATAGAAGCTTTTGGCTCGATACGTTTCCGCATCCGCCACTAGCTTAATGGCCTTGGCGTCACCTTCGGCGGTAACCACCTTCGCATCGGCATATGCTTGCGCAATGCCGACCGCTTGTGTGGCCTTTGCCAGTTCTGCTACGTTTGAGCCCGTGAGCTCTACTTGCAGCAGGTCCGCCGCCGAGACGATAATGCCGTATTCTTTAGGTGCTCCGCCGTCGGGCTTACGTTGGTTGGTGTTTGAAGGTAGGTCGTTGTTGAGGCGATCTACCATAACCCACGAAAACGCTTCTGATTCGCCAGGCTTGATCGTGGCTTTGTTCTGACTGTCCGTTCCAACGATATCTTGGAAGGCACGCTGGCCGGCATATCCGCGTGCTACATCGAGCGAGTCTGCGTTGATTCGCTTGAGCCAGTCGACGACCACATATCGCGCTACGTAGGGGTTGTTGACCTCTAACGTAAGCGCGTAGTGCAGGTCCATCGGCTTGCCGGTTTTGTCCTCCGCCGCCTTTAGGGTGAAGCGGTAGGTAAAACGCGACAAGTAGATGAAGTTTGTTGGCAGCTTTCGCGGCCAGTCTACTTCGACCGTCTTGCCGTCGACGACCTTGCTCTGGGTCTCTGTCCACTCGAAGGTGTACCAGTCGATCTTCCGCATCGGGAACAGACCGATGTAGTAGATGCCGAAGGTGTCGGCGAGCCAGTTCCAAAGCCAGAAGTGATAGGTTGGGGGTTTCCTGCCCCGCTCGTATGGCATCCGTTCATAATCCCGAAACACGGGATCATAGCCAGGGAAGCCAGGTCGGTTAAGATACCAGCCCTTCCAGACGCCGATGATGTCGGCGATGCTCCCGCCTTTGAGGATTCCGCTTGCAGTCCCTTCTTGCGGAAGGAAGAAGAAGATCTCAGAGAGCGCGAGAGCGTACGATCCGAGCACGATTGCGACTGGCAGCAGGGCGATTGACAGGCTAAGCAATCCTTCGCCCATTTGGGCCGAGATGATTACTAGGCCGAGCCATGTCAGTCCTACCGCCAGGTTCACACCTTTGCGTAGCATAGAGCGCCACATGTCACATACTCCTTGTCTATTTGTTTGATCTCAAGGTCCGTTGATTGATACGGCCACAGGCCGTAAGTCCACTTACTATTATATCATGAAAAGAGGCGTTTTGTCAAGCTACAAAAGGCTTTTATGTAGCAACGTTATTTAACCGCAAAGAGATTGTAGCCGCTCACTTGCTTGCTTTTAGATTTGCCCAAGACTTTGTCTAAAAAGTGCCCAAATTTGTCTATGTGTTTGCGCTGGTTGGGGAGTAGGGAGGCGAGCGGGGTGAGGTTTATAAGCGTCCCCATTGCGCCCCGCACTGGTACAATTTGC